>JBAXNR010000003.1:0-89656 GCA_037133675.1 Methylococcales bacterium | reverse complement strand
GTATAGCCAAAACCGTTACGGTCGAAATGCACGATAGTTTTGTGCATTTTGCCTTTTACTTCTTGGTCAACTAATACAGTTTCGTTGATACCGTCATAATCCCATTCATCATGTGGAGTCATTTGGTAAACCCATTTAACTTCACCTGTGTCCGCATCACGCGCCCACAATGACATAGACCATTTGTTGTCACCAGGACGTTGTACTGGGTTCCAAGTTGATGGGTTGCCTGATCCGTAGTAAATCAAGTTTAATTTAGAATCGTAGCTAGTCCAGCCCCAAGTTGTTCCGCCACCAATTTTCCACTGGTCGCCTTCCCAAGTTTTGATGCTTGAATTTTCGCCAACTTTAGCAACTTTGCCGTCTTCCCAAGTCGTGGTTTTATCAGCATTGATTAACGTGTCTTTATCGGGACCGATGCTATAACCTTTCCATGCCAATTTACCAGTGTTGATGTCATAAGCGGCCAAGAAACCACGCACACCAAATTCACCACCTGAAATACCAGTTAAGACTTTGTCTTTAACAACTAAAGGCGCGTTGGTGTTGGTCATACCTAATTTAGGATCACCGTTTTGTACGCTCCATACTCTTTTACCTGTTTTTGCATCTAATGCAGTTAAAACAGTGTTAGATTGTTGTAGGAAGATTTTGCCATCGCCGTAAGCCAAACCACGGTTAACAGTGTCACAGCACATAACAGGAATAGTTACGTCTGCATCTTGAGTGGGTTCAAATTCCCAGATAACAGCTTGGGTTTTTTGATCTAATGCGTAAACTTTATTTGGAAATGGTGTGTGAATGTAAATAACGTCATCAACAACTAAAGGACCGCCTTCATGACCACGCAATACGCCTGTAGAGAAAGACCAAGCGGGTTGTAGAGTTTTAACATTATCAGCGTTGATTTCTTTTAATTCGCTATAACGAGTGCCTGCATAATCACCGCCCCAAGTTGCCCAGTTAGCTGGATTCTTAGTCAATGTTTCAACGCCTTGATTCGCAGTTGAAATTGTTGGTACGGCTAGCAAAGCGGCAACACTTGAAGCAAGTAGCCAGCTTTTTAAAGGCTTTTTCATCATATATGATTCTCCTTGAGTATTTTATATAAAACAAAATACTGGTTATGTTATTAGACTAATATTAGTTTTTGGGTGAACGTTTTAATTCCTCCATGCTTAGGAATTTTTCACACCAAGTGCCTAGATTTAATGATTTTGGCTTAAATGTCAACTTTTAATAGGGATAAGGTGTAATGATTGAACTTAGCTCCTTGTTTCTTAAAACACTTCTACTTGATAACTGTCATTATTCCAGCATAAAACTTCGCCTGAGTCTTTAGTCTATGCCGCTAATACGAAACGCTGAGCGACTTGACCGTTGATTTCAAAGCTGTGCAATGTAGGGCGGTGAGTATGCCCATGAATCAAGCGTAATGTACCGTAATCACGCATTACTTTCGCTACCGTGTCCTGATTAACATCCATTATATCTTGCGATTTTTTACGCTTATGAAAGTAACTACGCAAGCGATACCAACGAGCGGCTAATAAGCGCAATAACAGCGGTTTTGACAGCACGTTGCGTTGCCATTCCAGTGTGTGTGATTTAACGCGAAATGCTTGATAAGGCAGGTCATCGGTACACAGTAAATCACCGTGTGTTATCAGTGTCGGTGTGCCGTATAAATCAATCACTGCGTATTCATCTAGCAAGGTCACGCCTGTGTCTTGAGCAAATCGTTTTCCCAGTAAAAAATCACGGTTGCCTTGTTGTAAAAAAACTTTTGTACCTGAATTGGTCAACTGTTTGAGCTGTTGCCGTATTTTGTTATTGGGCGGCATGAAATCATCATCACCTATCCATGTGTCGAATAAATCACCGAGAATGTAGACAGCTTTGGCTTTTTTGGCGCGACCCGCTAGGAAACTTAGAAAACGGCGAGTGATTTCGGGTTTTTCTAGTGACAGGTGTAGGTCGGAGATGAATAGGATGTCTTTTTTCATGAACAATTAATGACTAAACAGTTGCATCATTTTTATTTTTCATTAATTCAATAATTTCTTTTAAATAAGAAATTTCTTTATTTTGCTGTTCAATCATGAAATGGGCTTTTTCAAGTTCATGAACGCATTGGGTTTCAGTTAAAAGAATATAACCTTGTGCAAGATTAGTTGGATTACAGTTTTCGGCAAAATTAAATACATTTTTAGTGTCAAAGTTTAATAAGTCTGATAACTCCATGCCTAACACTTCCGCTATTTTATCCAATCTTGGGTTTTGCAATTTTGTTTCTCCTCGTTCAATTTTTGCATAACCCGTTGTGGACATACTCAATTTTTCCGCCATTTCTTCCTGCGTCAGTCCTTTTAATGTCCGCATTAAGGTGATTTTTTCGCCAAGTTGCATAAATTGCTCTTTTTCGGTAGGTGATAGTAACAAATAGTAAGTGGTCACTGTATAAGAATCAAGTCAAAATCCACTTAGGCATTATAGGTTTTAGAGGTTGTCCGTTGCCTTATTACATAACATCCTCGTTTTTGGGAGAAATGAAATGGCTGAGCGTCTTGCGGTTGATGTGTGTGTAGATAAAGAAACTGAAGTTCTTGGCTCTCGATGGGATGATAAATATCCATGTGATGGAAAAAGAATAACAAGAATAGAGTTTAATAAGGCTATAAAAAACACCAGTAGATGGGGGCTAGGTGGAAGAGGCGATGCGTATCCAGATGATACTACTTTACCTGATGTGAATGTCCATTGTTGGGCTGATATGTACACAAAGGTTTCTTATTGTTTGAAGGTTTGGGTTGAAGATTAATCATACATTGCTCTAAGTACGTTGGGGTAAGCCTTAAGCGAACCCCAACATTTATCCTGTTTGGCTATTTGTTGGGATTCGTACCTTATTCCAAGCTACGGCTTTATTTCAACACTTCCGCTTTTTCAATCACGATGTCGGTTTTAGGCACATCTGAATGTCCGCCACGATTGCCTGTCGCTTGGGTAGCCATTTTATCAACCACATCCATGCCTTCAATTACTTCACCAAATACTGCATAACCCCAACCGCTGGTATTTTTAGCGGTATGATTCAAAAATGAATTGTCTTTGAGGTTGATGAAAAATTGTGCAGTAGCAGAATCAACCACGCCAGTACGCGCCATTGCTAATGTGCCGCGTGTATTTTTTAGCCCATTATCGGCTTCATTTTTAATGGGTGCGTGAACGGCTTTTTGATTAAAGCTGGTATCAAAACCACCGCCTTGTGCCATAAAATCAGGAATAACACGGTGAAAAATTGTACCGTTATAAAAACCTTCGGTGACATAAGTTAAAAAATTGGCTGCTGAAATCGGAGCTTTTTCGCTATTTAATTGAATAACGATGTCACCTAATGAGGTGGTTAATTTAACTTTGGTTTGTGTATCAGACATTTTGTTTTCCGTTGCAAAAGAGAGTGTGGTAGTAAAAAGTAGTAACATCGACAGCATAAAGACGCGCATGGAGTTTCCTTAATGGTAGTTAAGCGATGAAGTGCAGTAGGAGGGTAAAACGTAATGGGGCAGTTTTGATGATGGGTGTCGGCTATTACCTCTACCCATCCTACGGCTAACAATCAATAAAGTGAGTACCGTGACTTATCAGCGAAAAACAATCAGTTTTGTGGTAGCGCGTTGACAATTTCATTAAATGCTTCAACTTTTGCCTTACCCGTTTTAACCAGCTCGATACCCGTATCAATAACCAGTTTGCAAAGTTCAGGCATTTTATAAACCATAAAACATAAATAGCCTACCGCTGGAATTGCTATCATTGCACCGATAAAGCCGTGTAGACCAAAGACTCCCAATAATTTTATCAGTAAGACAATGGCATCCAGTGGTAATAACACCATCGCACCAAAATAGACTATAACCGTAAAGGTAGAAACTACAAAAACGACAAACTGAAGCAGCCTTGCCAACACAATATTAACTTTTTTCATATTACTTTTGATCCTGATAACTTTAAGAAGTCTTTTAGTCCGTCCACCTGTGACTGACTGGGTTATTTTTGTCAAAAACCTATTTTTGAGGAAGCAAATTATACCTTAACAGGCTAAAAATACTGTAATTTATTCAATTGGCTGTTTTTTAACAAATAGGCGATACAGAAGTGAGCCTGCAATAAAACCACCTAAATGCGCCCACCAAGCAACGTCAACCACGGTATCTTTCATCACGATTGAAGTGGTAGCATCGTGTAATTGCATAATAACCCACAGACCTAAAAAAGCAATCGCAGGAACATGAATGACAATTGGTAAGAAAAAAAACAGCGGCATCCAAAGTATCACGCGCTCAAAGGGATAAAGAAAGAAATAAGCTGCCAATACGCCAGCGATAGCACCCGATGCGCCTACAACAGGAATATCAAGAATCGGGTCAAAATACCATTGCAAAAGGCTTGCAAAAATACCGCAGAGTAAATAAAAAACTAAAAACGGTAATCGTCCCATGCGATCTTCGACATTATCAGCAAAAATCCACAAGAACCACATATTTACAATAAGATGACTCCAACTGGCGTGTAAAAATAAATTGCTTAGCACTGAAAAATAATAATCAAAAGGCAGCTCAGCAGTCATTGCCCATTGTGAATCGGCATAGCGCAGAGGGATCATTCCATACTGAGCAATCAGTCGAGAACTTAGCTCGAAGGGCATTAATTTCATGACTATAAAAATGCTGGTACACAGCACAATCAAGCCCCAAGTAATCCAAGGTTTTTTATAACACGGTGCGGTATCTCTAATCGGTATCATGGTTTCTACCTTGTGTGTATTGACACTTTCGTTACGGCACTCTTTTATTTACGGCTAGGCGGATAAGTAATCTCAAATAGTTACCATGAAATTCTCAGAATAGCTGCCTATGCGTTTCGAGCAATATTATTCTTCAACCAACGTTTCTATACGATAAAAACTTGAGCCATGATTGCCTAGCACGTCAACCAACCAAGGCAAAATGTGTTGCATTTGAGTGGTCAGCGTCCACGGTGGATTAACAATAATTAGTCCACTAGCAGTCATACCGTGTTCTTTGGTATCAGCGACAAGCCCCAGTTCAAATAATTGTACATTTTTAATACCGCTCGCTTTTATAGCCTTTTCTAGTGCCTTATTACGGCTACGATCCACCACAGGATACCAAAGCGCGTAAGTCCCTGTCGTAAAGCGTTTGTGCATGGCACGCAGGGCATTCGGTACATCAACGTAGTCTGTTTTTAATTCATAACTTGGATCAATCAATACTAAGCCACGACGTTCAGGCGGTGGCAATAATCCTAGACTATTTTTCAAGCCATCTGCATGAAAGATTTTGACACGTTTGTCTCTGCCTATCGCCGTGCTTAATAACTCAACCTCTGTTGAATGTAGCTCGTACAAAAACAAACGGTCTTGGCTGCGTAGTAACTGTTGAGCGATAAGCGGCGACCCTAGATAGCGTGTCATTTTGTCATTGCTATTTGCTTGCTTGATGAGCTGTATGTAACTAACCACCGCATCGGGCAAATCAGAACGTTGCCATAATTTACCGATACCTCCCGCAAACTCGCTATTTTTTAGTGCGTAACCGCTATTCAGCAGGTAATCACCAGCACCCGCATGAGTATCAATATAACAAAACGCTTGATCTTTTTTGCCGAAATACTCAAGTATCTGTATTAATACGATGTGTTTTAATACATCGGCAAAATTTCCTGCATGAAACGAATGTCGATAACTGAGCATATTTTTTACTAGAGGCTACTCACAGTTATTCGGATATTTTTACTAGCCAGCCATCTTCCGCTTCGCAATGGGAAGATTTACCGCTGACTTTAATATTAATTCGCGCCACCGTATTGCGTAACGAATCGGGTAATTTGGCAGTAACTGCATAAAAAGGGTCTTTAAAATCAGCAACAATTTCCACAGGGATATTTTTTACCGTGGCACTAATTTGATCAGGACTGGAAATATTAGTCACTCTAAAAGAAAATTCAGAATTTGGTGCAACGAGAGCGAGCTTAACGGGTAAAAATTTAGATAAATGCGGTTTTTCACAAGTAACTGCACTACTACCACTTCCACTGCTGCCACCGCCATGCGCACTGTGATCCACAGCATTGGCAACACTCATATTGAAGGTAACAAAAAGCAACATTAATAATTTTGATTTATTCATAGGACTATCCCTCTTATTTTTGTTTATATGGAGATTTTAAACATAGCAATCAAGCGGCTTACGCACGAAAGCTCAGTAATAGTGTACATAAACCTATCGCAGTAGTCAGAATTTTTTTAGTGCTTGATGTGGAAATACAGTGAAAATTTGTAGCGGAAACACTCAGAATATTATTGCAAAGCTTATAAAGCGTTCACTGCTTATCGAGTAGGTGATTAGCGTAAGAAAAACTGTACAGTCATACCACCCACAACCAGTACATCATGATGATTTAATTTGACCATGTTATTGGCTAAAGGCTCATTATTTAGTGTGATTACACCCGTGTGTTCTAAGACAGAAGCAAAATGACCGTCTTTTCTTTTTGAAATAACCACAATACCGCTACCTGGCTCACCAATCATGGTCATGGAAATTTTTAGATGAAATATTTTGCCAATATTAACACCGCTGATAATTTGATAATTCGCAACGTGGGCAAGGTAGTTTTCCT
Source organism: Methylococcales bacterium (assembly GCA_037133675.1). Taxonomy (GTDB): domain Bacteria; phylum Pseudomonadota; class Gammaproteobacteria; order Methylococcales; family Methylomonadaceae; genus UBA4132. The sequence continues at coordinate 82,951 of JBAXNR010000003.1, read as the reverse complement.
TCGTTTTACGATCAGCGGTCAGTATGGCAGCTTGTTCGACATTATCATCATCTGTATAGACAATTTTATGTTGCCCAATAGTGATTGCATCACCCTCCTTGAGCGTTGCTTCTTGAATGTTTTTTCCATTGAGAACTAACGGAAAATCACTATTCAATTGTCTAATCATAGCGGCATTACCGCGCATCATAACAACCGCATGAGCGGCAGCAAAATCAGGGTTATCTATCACTAAATCATTGCTGTCATCGCGTCCAATATTCACTTTACCTACTTCAAACGAAAGTGGATATGAAAGGACAACATTATTTTTAAAATAAACAGTGAGTTTTGCCATTACAACAGTTGATAAAAATCCATAGTGTGGTTGGTCAATTATAGCTGGTATTTTTTAGCTATATTGAAAAAATGCAATTATTTTTTGGGTAGAAACTTAACCAACTTAACCGTATTTTCATCACGCTTGATAATTTCTAACGGATGTCCATGTAATTTAATACTCGTACCTGGTTCGGGAATAGTTTCCATAAACTCGATAATTAAGCCATTTAAGGTTTTAGGGCCTTCCGTTGGTAAAGACCACTGCGTAACACGATTTAATTCTCGCACCGTAATATTAGCATCTACCAGATAACTACCATCACTTTGTTTTCTTGCGGTATTGTCATCAGTGAGTAGCTCGCCGACAATTTCTTGCAACAAATCATCCAGCGTGACTAAACCTTGAACATCACCATATTCATCAACGACTAAACCGATGTGACTTTTTTCGGTTTTAAAGTTCAACATTTGAGTATGTACAGGGGTACTTTCAGGAATAAAGACAGGTTTTGACAATAATCCCATAATGGTATGTTTATCAAAATTTTCCTGATTAATTAACATCAGCACTTTTCGTAAATGTAAAAAGCCAACGATGCGGTCGATATTTTTTTTGTAAACAGCTAATTGGGTGTGGGGGCTGGTTTTTATTTGCGTAACAATGTATTCAATGGGCTGTTCTAAATCGATACCGACAATCTCATTACGCGGAGTCATAATGTCTTCAACGGTTGCCGATTCCAAATCAAGTATGCCTAATAACATTTTTTGATAGCGTATAGGCATCAAACTTTCTGCTTCAGTAATAATACTTTTTAGTTCATCTTTGCTCAACTGAGTGTCATGACCGTTTTCTTTAACGTCAATTCCACCTAAACGCAATAACAAATTAACAAATAAATTAACAAACCCGACAATCGGATAAAAGACTTTTAATAAGCCTGTATAAATCCAAGCGGCAGGAAATGCCAGCAATTCAGGCTTTATAGCGGCTAAGGTTTTAGGCGTGACTTCCGAAAAAATCAGCATTGCAATGGTCAGAATCCCCGCACCAATAGCGATGCTAGATTCTTCCTCAGGATAAAGACGAATGGCGATAACAGTTGTGACCGAGGCAGCAAAAATATTGGCAAATTGATTGCCCAATAAAATCAAGCCAAGTAGCCTGTCTGGGCGTTGCAATAATCGATGCGCTTTTATCGCACCTGCGTGTTTTAGCTTGACTAAGTGCCTCAAACGGTAACGGTTTAGGGTCATTAAAGCTGTTTCTGACCCAGAAAAAAAAGCGGACAAAACAAGCATCAGTGCAAGTATGCTAAAGAGCATACTAAGGGGCATATCGTTCAAAGAAGGTAGTCTCTTAGTTTATGAAAACTACTGTAGTGTCTACGATGAAAAATTTTTGTCAAGTTTGAATGTGTGTTTCAAGCTATTGATTTTTTCGGAATCTATTAATAGATTGATTTTAAATGATTATTTTTATAAGTTTTTTTGATATGAATTTACCATTCGATGATTGGTATTCATAACCCATGATAGGTCGAGTGGTGCGATGAAAGAAAAACAAGCCCACCGTTCAAAACAGTGGGCTAAGGGTAGTTAAGTGCGATTACCAGTCGTTCTATTACCTGTCGCTTTACGCGGTGGTTGGCTGGTATTTCTGCGTGGAGGACGAGGGGCGCGAGGTGGTTCAGGAGGCATAGGTGGTGCAACATCGGCAGGCTCAAACCCTACAATTTGTTCACGTTTAATCTGCGTGTTAATCAGCTTTTCAATTAGCTTCAATGCACCGACTTCGTCATGAGACACCAGCGACACAGCTTGACCCTCTTCACCTGCCCTGCCCGTCCGACCGATTCTATGCACATAATCCGCAGGTGCGCGGGGCAGTTCATAATTCACGACGTGCGGCAGTAGATTAATATCAATGCCACGAGCGGCAACATCAGTCGCCACTAATACACGGATTTCACCCGCTTTAAAACCTGATAATGCACTGGTTCTCGCACCTTGGCTTTTATTGCCATGAATGGCGGCAGCTTTTATATCCAGTTTGTTGAGTTTTTCCGTGAGGCGATTCGCACCGTGTTTGGTGCTGGTAAACACTAATACTTGTTGCCAGTCGTTGGTTTTAACCAAATGACACAATAAATCCGCTTTATTAGCTTTGTTACACAAATAAGCAATTTGTTCGACAGTTTCGGCGGCGGTATTACGCGGCGCAACTTCGATTTTTATCGGATTAACTAATAATCCTGTGGTCAGTTGGCGTATATCTTCGGAAAAAGTCGCAGAAAATAACAGGTTTTGGCGTTTTTTCGGTAGCAAAGCAATGATTTTGCGTATATCACGAATAAAACCCATGTCTAGCATACGGTCGGCTTCGTCCAATACCAGCGTTTCTACTTTATCCAGCTTAACGGCATTTTGATTCACTAAATCTAACAAACGACCAGGTGTGGCAACGAGAACATCAACACCGCCGCGTAAACGCATCATTTGCGGATTAATTTTCACCCCGCCAAACACCACTTCGGTTTTTAAGCGTGGATGTAAATGTTCACCGTATTTACTGACCGATTCAGCAACTTGCGCGGCAAGTTCACGCGTTGGCGTTAAAATCAACACACGAATTGGACGATTCGCACCGTAAGCTTTTTGTGATAAGCGATGCAAAATAGGCAAAGCGAAACCAGCGGTTTTACCCGTGCCTGTTTGTGCGGCAGCAAGTAAATCATGACCGTTTAACACGGCTGGAATGGCTTGTAATTGTATAGGGGATGGAGTGGTATAACCTGCTTCAGCAATAGCGCGTAACAGAGGATCGGATAATCCGAGTTTGGTAAATGGCATGGGGTATAAAATCTCAATGAATGACTGTGCTGTGATGCAGCTCAGAATAAAAATGGGGTATTAATGTGCGTCAGAATCTTCATTAAGAAAAGACGCTTAAGGGTTCTGCGTTTGTAGCTAATGAGGGGAGATAGCGATGTGCCGCTCGCAGAGGGCAGTACAATTATTTACTATATCGTTTAATTATACCATAGGGTTAAGAAAAACTGCCGCTTGTTATGTGCTGTCTATGAAATCTAGCGGCTAAACGTCCTGTCGTAGGATAGTCAAACGACTCTGCATCTTGGTCATGACCATATTTCCTCCAGAACATCTCTGCCACTTCTATTTGTTGACTGTGTTTTTTCTCGGCTTAAGAATGTGTATCTGGAAGAATGGATTTGTAGGTCGGGTTAGGCGATAGCCGTAACCCGCCCACTCGGCTAAAAATTCCGTTAATGCTTGCTCAATGAGCTTATTAACAGGCTTATGTTCCAATTCTGCAATGTGCAAAAACGGCTGTTCTAAATGTTCGGGCAAGGTAATCATGGTTTAGCCTGCGGTTGTTTGCGCTGTGTTTTTGTAACTGTGGCAATTGTAACCTGCATTACTAGCAGAGACTAGGACTGTAATGTGCCGTCATTTCATTGCTTACGAAAGTATAGATTTTGAGAAAATAAATTTAGACAATTATTTTTAATTAAAAGTATTGTCTAAATTTCTATCTATGATATTCTATTGTCAACTTCAACAAAGACATGAGGATTCACATCATGGAAACAAAAGAAATCAACAAAACCAAAATCTTGGTCAAAGTACATGAGCCGCTCATTGCAATTTTACAGCACAAAATAGAGTCGGCTTGTTTAAAGCGCGATGCGTATCTCGACAAAGCCTTGCGTATTGAAGCGCGATATTTAAGACAGGAAGTAAAAACTCCGAACTCAGACAAGGCGAAAAATTTCATTGCCGCACAACTGAGCGAGCTTAAGTTAAAGCCGTTGAATTTATTGTTATCAACTGAAACCGTTGATTTGATAAATGAGGTCTGTAAAGAAAAAAATGTGCCTAGGGATGCGTTTATGAATCGTTTTTTTCTATTACTCATTGCCTCGGATGCTGTTCTGACAGCTCTGTTTTATGACTTATTGGAAGAAGAAAATGCGAGATATGAGATATATGATTGGTATTGGAAACCTCGTGGGGTACAAGATTACAATGCTGGAAGAGATTTTTCTTTTTATGACCTTGATCTTAATAGCGAAGGTGAACGAAGTCGTACAGGCAATATAGAGATAGAACATAACTTTACTTACCATCAGATTGGTATATTGGATAGTATTGAACGCATCGTGACAGCTTATACACCTTTCATGCAAATAAGAGCGTTCATTGATGGCATCACAAAGGATATGGAGGCGTATTCTAATTACCACGGTGCAATGTATTCCTATCCATTTAAAAAAGACGCACTACAAAAACTCCCAGACGAATACGGTATTTTTAAAACCATCAGTACACTTGGTTTCAATACCTTTATGACTGACGAACAGGTAGCAGAACAAGAAACTTTAGACGCTACTTTACACAATGAAATGAGTAAAGATAAATTTTTAGCTTGTATGTTGAAAGAAAAACAACAAAATGCTGAGCGAGCAAAACAGGCAAGACTGACAAAAAAAACTGAGGTTAAAGCAGAAGGAGAAGTCAAATGAACATGACCCATCACGCTGGCGCGAGAAGCCAACAACGCGGTATTCCACCTTTCATTATGGATTGTTTGGATAATTTCGGTGAGGAAATGTACGACGGACACGGTGCAATTATTCGCTACTTTAACCATGTTAGTCGTAGAAAAATGGAACGCGAATTAGGCAGGGATTTAGTGAGTAAATTGGCGCAATATTTCAACAGCTATAAAGTTGAAAGTCTTGATGGCACAGTCATTACCGCTGGACATTTAACCAAACGTATTAATCGCAAGTAAGGAGTCAGCCATGCACACTATCACAGAGAAAGATGCTCAAACGGTTACTGAATCCTTTAACGCAGTGATTGCAGAATTAAACCGTATTGCTGATGACATCAAGCTATCAGGTGCTGAGGCAATGATGGACGGTAATTACCATAAAGTGGATGTATCAAAAACATCGGCTATGGTTTTGAAAGATTTTATTCAAGAAGCGAACAATTTATCCACTCGCTGGAATAAAGGGATTTTTAGTAAATCAAAAACCGTACAAAAAGTTGTATCAAGCAACTTACATCCTGCGCGTACAAGGGCGGCACAAAAGAAGTTGCTCGTTACCTTCCTTGATAATGGCAAACAAATTTTTCGAACTAGCTCGGCGAATACATTCGTAGAAGCATTGCGGTTATTCAATTTAGATCATGTCGCTAAATTAGAAAAAATAACAAATAAGCATCTATTGGTTAGTAAAACAAAGTATCGTGAAGATAACATTCACCAGTGCGGGAATTGGTATATTGATACGCTATCCAATACAATCCAAAAGAAAAATTTTTTGGAAGAAATTAGCAAAGAACTGAAAATTCCGATTCGAGTGGAAATCGTATGAGGTTGAAAGTAAGGTGAGGATAGTGTGTTTAATTTTATCAAACACGCTCAAGATAAATTAAAACAAAGGTTAGTCTGTAAACTTTAAATAGAAATAGATTGCTAAATTTCATAAAGTCTTTATAATCTACAAATCAATCGCGGGGTGGAGCAGCTTGGTAGCTCGTCGGGCTCATAACCCGAAGGTCGTAGGTTCAAATCCTGCCCCCGCTACCAGACAATGAACCCCATTATTATATGGGGTTTTTTATTTTCTGGGCTTCGGTTTTAAGAAGCCTAATATTATGAGTGTTAATGGAAGAGCCTTTGGCTCTTTTTTTTTGTGCGAAAGTAAGTGAGGAAAAATGAAACAGGCTCCTGAGCATTTGGTCAACTTAATCGAACCGATTGTAGAAGGCTTGGGTTATGAATGCGTTGGCATTGACTATAATCCGCATCCAAAACACGGTCTGTTACGGATTTACATTGACAGCGAAAATGGAATTTTAGTGGAAGACTGTACTAAGGTCAGTCATCAACTCAGTGGTGTTCTCGATGTAGAAGACCCCATACAAGGTTTTTACCAATTAGAAGTATCTTCTCCAGGTGCGGATAGACCTTTTTTTAAAGTCAGTCAATTTGAACAATTTATTGGTAGTACCGTCTCCGTCCATTTATTCAAAACAATTATAGGTCGTAGGAGAGTCACGGGGCGGATTGAAAAAGTAGAAGGTGACATCATTACGCTGTCAGAAGAAGGGCAATTTTTTGATGTCCCTTTTAATGCCATGAGTAAGGCGCGTTTACTGCCTGAATATTTTAAAGAAAAAGGAGGAAAGAGTGGCAAATAAAGAAATTTTAATGGTAGTCGAAGTTTTTTCTAATGAAAAAGAAATAGAAAAAGAAATTGTTTTTCACGCAATAGAATCTGCATTAGAAAGTGCCACTATCAAACGTCACGTTAATCAAATTAAAGCGCGGGTAGCAATCGATAGAAAAAACGGCGATTACAAAACTTTCCGTCAATGGGATGTGGTAGATGCAAACCCACAAATCGACGGTGATGTTGAATTTCCGACTACACAAGTTTTGCTAGAAGTCGCTAGGTTTGATGATCCTAATATTCAAGTTGGGGATATTATCGAAGAAGAGATTGATTCGGTGGATTTTGGTCGTATTTCCGCGCAAACAGCTAAACAAGTTATTATTCATAAAGTACGCGAAGCCGAACGCAAAAAAATTGTTGATGCTTATGAAAGTCGGGTCGGTGAATTAGTAACAGGTATTGTTAAACGCATCGAAAAAGGCAGTGTTTATATGGACTTAGGTGGACATATTGAAGCCTATATTGCCAAAGAAGACATGATTCCGCGTGAACCTGTGCGTATTGGCGACCGTATTCGTGGCTATTTAAAAGAAGTGCGTTTAGAGGCACGCGGGGCGCAGTTATTTGTGAGTCGTACTGCCCCCGAATTACTGATTGCCTTATTTCGTTTAGAAGTACCCGAAGTCGGCGAAGGCATGATTACCGTCATGGGTGCAGCGCGTGACGCAGGATCAAGAGCTAAATTAGCGGTTAGAAGTAACGATCCACGTTTAGACCCTGTGGGTGCGTGTGTTGGTATGCGCGGTTCGCGTGTGCAATCCGTCACTAACGAATTAGCGGGTGAACGGGTTGATATTATTTTGTGGAATCCAAGCGAAGCCCAGTTTGTTATTAACGCGATGTCACCCGCAGAAATTCAATCTATTGTTGTCGATGAAGACAAGCATTGCATGGATTTAGCGGTTAGTTCGGATAATTTATCACAAGCGATTGGTCGTGGCGGTCAAAATGTTCGTTTAGCCACCCAACTGACAGGTTGGGAACTCAACGTCATTGACGCGTCTAAAGCGGAACAAAACGCGGAAGTGGAAGTCGGTAAAGTTAAACAATTGTTTATGGCTCAACTGGGTGTTGATGAAGACATTGCCTTAATTCTGGCAGAAGTTGGTTTTAACAGTGTCGAAGAAATCGCCTATGTTCCTGTCAGTGAAATGTTAGAAATTGAAGGCTTTGATGAGTCATTAATTAACGAACTGAGAGGTCGGGCAAAGGATGCTCTGCTTATCAGCGCGATTGCCGATGAAGAAAAAATAGAAACCGCACAGCCTGCAAAAAGTTTGCTGGAAATGGACGATATGGATAATGATTTAGCCCACAGTTTGGCAAGTCATGGTATTTTAACCATAGAAAATTTAGCGGATCAGTCCACTTACGATCTGTTAGATATTGCAGAGATAAGTGAAGAACGTGCGGGAAAGTTGATTGTGGAGGCTCGTAAATATTTGCGTTCGTCTGCGCAGGCACAAAACGAGTAGCCAAGGGGTAGAATTATGAGCGATAAAACAGTACGACAATTAGCCGACATGGTAAAAACGCCGTTAGATCAGTTATTAAAACAACTGCAAGAAGCGGGCTTATCTGCCAGAACAGCGGATGATGTTATCAATGATGAACAACAAATGCAGTTACTATCTCATTTGCGAAAAAGTCATGGTAAAGCGCAAGGTGAAAGCGATAATTCACCAAAACGAGTCATCCTAGAACGCAGAAAAGTCACTGAGATAAAACAAGCCAGCGTGCCAGGTAGCTCCACAAAAACCATTAGTGTTGAAGTGCGTAAAAAGAAAACCTATATAAAACGCCCAGAGACTGAGGAACGCAAACCTGTAGAACAGCCTAAAGTTGAGCTAATCGAGCCACAAAAACCTATCGTCAGTGAAGTGGTTGAAGTTGTTGTGCCAGTCAAAATTATTGAACCAATCATCGAACCAATCGTGCCAGTTGAACCGAAGCCTCAAGTACAAGAAGTCATCGTTACGGTTGCCGAAAAAACAAAACCCGTCGAAACCAAATCAGACAATAAAGCTAAGCCAAACAACCATAAAGTTAAACCAAAAGTTGAGCTTACTCCTGATGATAATTTGGAAGCCGAAAACAGTAGTGAAGTAACTGTAGATATTGGTTCAGAAGCCAAATTTGAAGCTTTGAAAATTAAAGAAGAAAAGAAAAACAAAGAGAAGTCAGCTAAAACCAAAGAAGCTGAAGAAGCCCGAAAAAAACAACAAGAGAAAGAGCGTCGATTGGAAGAATCTATTAAGAAAAATGCTGACAAAGTCAGACAACAACAAGCGGCGAAACCCGACGCACCGAACAGAAAACCAGATGAGGGCGGCGGACGCTCATCGGGTAAAGATGGCAAGCGCGGCAAGAGAAAAGGCAAGCAAGCAGCCCCGCAACGCAATGTTAATCAACCCGAAGGCAAGCATCAATTTGAAATGCCCAGCGCACCGATTGTTTATGAGGTGACCATTCCTGAGATGATTATTGTCTCTGATCTTGCGCAAAAAATGAATGTCAAAGCGGCGGCAGTCATTAAGCAGTTGATGAAACTAGGCATTATGGCAACTATCAACCAAGCCATCGACCAAGACACAGCGGTGATTTTGGTTGAAGAAATGGGGCATAAAGCCATTATGCAAAGTGAAGATGATGTTGAGCAAGAAATGCTCGCCGAAGCTCTCGAAGAAGATAACCGCATAGAACAGCCTCGCGCTCCTATTGTTACCATCATGGGACACGTCGATCACGGTAAAACTTCATTACTCGATTACATTCGTAAAACCCGTGTTGCCGCAGGCGAAGCGGGCGGTATCACCCAGCACATCGGCGCGTATCAAGTCAAAACAGACCACGGTTCTGTTACCTTCCTAGATACCCCAGGTCACGCGGCATTTACTGCCATGCGAGCGCGTGGTGCGGATGTGACTGACGTAGTTATTATTGTTGTCGCCGCTGATGATGGCGTGATGCCACAAACCAAAGAAGCCGTTGAACACGCCAAAGCTGCCAATGTGCCTATCATTGTTGCCATGAACAAAATGGATAAAGCAGGTGCTAATCCAGATAAGGTCATGCAAGAATTGGCAACGATTGGTGTACAGGCAGAAGCATGGGGCGGCGATGTCCAATTTTTACAAATTTCTGCTAAAACAGGCTTAGGTATTGATGAACTCATCGAAGCTCTGATTGTACAAACCGAAATTTTAGAACTTAAAGCCCCTTTTGACGGTGCAGCCTCAGGTGTTGTCATTGAATCGCGTCTGGATAAAGGACGTGGTGCAGTATCTACCGTATTGATTCAAAAAGGCAAACTAGAAAACGGACAAATGGTGTTATGTGGACATGAATATGGACGCGTTCGCGCCATGTTTAATGAAAACGGTAAACCTATTAAAGAGGCTGGACCTTGTGAACCTGTGGAAATTCTAGGTTTATCAGGCACACCCAATGCAGGCGATGAATTTTTAGTGGTACAAAACGAACGTATCGCCAAAGACTTAGCGAAGCATCGTGAAGATCGTAAAAAATTCACCCGTCATGCAGCACAACAAGCCGCTAAATTGGACGAAGTATTTTCACGCATGGCATCAGGCGAATTAGCGAGTGTTAATTTGGTGTTAAAAACTGACGTACAAGGCAGCTTAGAAGCGTTGCGTAGCTCACTGATTGCCTTATCCAATGACGAAGTAGAAGTTAAAGTCGTTTATGGCGGAGTCGGTGGTATTAACGAAGGTGATGCTAATCTAGCCTTAGCGTCTGGCGCAATATTAATGGGTTTCAACGTTCGTGCCGATGCCACTGCTAGAAAAATGATTGAAGAAAAAGGTATCGACTTACATTACTACAGCATCATTTATGAAGCGATAGACGAAGTTAAAAAATCAATCAGCGGTATGTTAGCACCTGAAATCAGAGAAACCATTGTTGGTTTGGCAGAAGTGCGTGATGTCTTTAAATCACCCAAATTTGGTGCAATTGCAGGTTGTATGGTAGTCGATGGTTTTGTTAAACGTAATCTACCTATCCGCGTACTGCGTGAAAACGTGGTTATTTATGAAGGACAGTTAGAATCTTTACGCCGCTTCAAAGACGATGCAGCCGAAGTTAAAATGGGCATGGAATGTGGTATCGGTGTGAAAAACTACAACGATGTCCGTGCAGGCGATCAAATCGAAGTCTTTGAACGTACCGAAGTTAGACGGGAACTGTAATCATGGCAAGAGAATTTGGGCGCAATGCGCGAGTATCCTCACAAATGCAAAAAGAGCTATCGCTCATTTTGCAACGTGATATTGATGATTCGCGCCTAGGTTTTGTCACCATTAACGAAGTCGTGGTCAGCAAAGATTTAGCGGTGGCAAAAATTTATGTCACCGTATTAAATAGCGATGATCAAAGCAAACGCGACAATATTAAATTATTGAACGAACTCGCTCCGATGATACGCCACGAACTCGCCAAACGAATGCGCCTACGGCACATTTCCACGTTGCGTTTTCACTACGATACCTCGTTTGATACAGGAATGCGGGTAGCGGAATTGTTGAGTGATGTGATTCATAATCCTCCCGAACCAAACGACTAACGATAACGAAAGGCGCGATTTATTCGCGCCTTTTCAATTGTGAATTGGTATGAAGTCATTGCAACGCGCTATAAATACACCCTCAATCATCATTGTTAAATGAGTCAATCAACTAACGCTATCAAATTCAAATTTATTGATTTATTTGCAGGGATAGGTGGTTTTCATCTTGCCATGCACCGCTTAGGCGGGGAATGTGTATTTGCTTCAGAAATAGATAGTCAGGCACGAAAAACTTACGAATATAACTATAAAACTATTTCGCCTGAGTTATTTAATAATGGTCTGTTCAATAATGATATTCGTAACATTATGCCCCATGATATTCCAGACTTTGATTTATTATGCGCAGGCTTTCCCTGTCAACCATTTAGCCAAGCAGGGTATAAACGCGGCTTTAACGATAATCATAATTCTGAACGTGGTAATTTATTTTTTAATATCGTCGATATTATTGAAGCTAAAAAACCTAAAGCCTTCTTTTTGGAAAATGTACGCGGTTTAGTTAATCACGATTCGGGTAAAACTTTTAAAATTATTCGTGATATTTTAGAATAATATGGCAAGAGAAAATTGGACAAGAGAGCAAACAATTGTTGCATTAAATCTTTATTGCAAAATTCCATTCAGTAGAGTTGGCTCTAATCATCCAGATATAATTCGTATTGCAAAAATCATAGGAAGAACACCAAATTCCGTTAAAATGAAAATAGGAAATTTTGGAAGTTTTGACCCAGAATTGAAAAAAAGAGGAATTGTAGGTTTAGGTAATACAAGTAAGTTAGATAAACTTGTTTGGGATGAATTTAATAATGACTGGAGTAGTCTTGCTTATGAAAGTGAATTATTAATTTCAAAGTTTACAAATCAACCAATTGAAAAATTAGCTGAAATCGATATGGATTTTATTCCCGTAGGGAGAGAAAGAGAGGCTATTATAAAGCAAAGAGTTAATCAAAGTTTTTTCCGTTCTACCATTCTTTCATCTTATAACTTGAAATGTTGCATAACGGGTTTGAGTATTTCAGATTTTTTAGTAGCCAGTCATATTATACCTTGGGCTAAAGATGAGAAAAATAGATTAAATCCACGCAATGGTTTGTGCTTAAACTCAATTCATGACAAAGCATTTGATAGAGGATTCATAACCGTTACAACAGACTATAAAATAAAAATCTCCTCATGTTTCGCCGATTTTAAAAAAGATCATGCGGTAGAAGATTTCTTTGTGAAATATGAAAATCAATCAATTATTTTGCCAGATAAGTTTACTCCTGCAACAGAATTTTTAGATTACCATTATCAAAATATTTTCAAGGGGTAATGTTTGTGAAATTTATAAGCAATGAAATTAAATACAGCGAATTATCGCCATTATTACAATTATTGACTGAGAAAAGATTATTTTTAGCTGACTTAAAATTGAATCCACGAGAAGACTGTTTTGATGTTACCTCAATTACTGTAAAAAATTTAAGTTTAGAAGATATTTCGGACAATGAAATTATCGAGATAATTAATAAAAAAATAGATATTGAATACAAAAATGCCGCAGAAATTTTAAGAAAACTAACAAAAGAAAAGCTAGTTCCATTCGCATTATTTTATTGTTTTAGAGTTATTGATCTAAGTAAAAAATCTGTCATATTTTCTACGCTAGTAAACACTAATTTTATTTTTAAAATAGAAAAATTAAACATTGAAAAAATTGATGAAATTAATGCCATTAATACGAGAACAAAACTAAGAGATAGAATAATTTCTATAGAAAGTAATGGCGGTGTTTTTAAATATATGGGTGCTGAAAAAGACACCATGACATATAACTTAAAAATGGTTGATTCATTAATGCCTGAAATTATCGCGTATATTCTATACGCATTTTATAAATACAAAATTAGTTCTATATCAAAAATCGTGGATTTTATTCATGAACAGAATGTACTTAATCAACAAATAAACTATGGTGATAAAGCGGTATTAATCAATAAAGTCCAAAAATTATTAGTCGATGTGTTATTAGGTTTTTTTGCGGGTAGTAAATGGGATGGTAATTATGAAGCTAATGGTAGTATTGTGTTAAAAAATACAGGTGATTGTGTTGCATTTCATATTATTGAGTTAGCTACATTAAGAACCTATTTATACGAAAATATTAAATTAGATACCCCTTCGACAACACGCCATCGTTTCGGTAAATTATATTTAGAAAAAAATAATAAATTATATTTTAAATTGAATTTACAATTACGATTCTAAATTTTAATTCATATTATGATTTCACTACTTTCATCTGAGTGATAAATCGCGTATCTATTTACATCCCATGAGCAAACGCAAATCAGGTCTTAATATCCACGGTATTTTATTGTTGGATAAACGTTTAGGTGTCTCTTCTAATAAAGCTTTGCAAGAAGTTCGCCGCTTATTTAATGCCAATAAAGCAGGGCATACGGGCAGTTTAGACCCGTTGGCGACAGGTTTATTGCCGCTGTGTTTTGGTGAGGCGACTAAAGTATCAGGCAAGATGCTGGATGATGACAAACGCTATGCGGTGACTATTCAACTCGGCGTGATGACCGATACGGGTGATGCGGAAGGCGTGGTATTAGAAACTAAGCCTGTGCCAAAAATCAATCTTGAGCAAATTCATACTTGCTTGCAACATTTCACAGGTGACTGTGAGCAAGTGCCACCGATGTATTCGGCGTTAAAACATAACGGTAAAAAGCTGTATGAACTGGCGCGAGAAGGTATCACGGTTGACCGCAAAGCTCGCCACATTAAACTATACGAGTTAAAGCTAATAGAGTTTGCTAATGACCAACTGAGCTTAGAAGTCTTCTGTTCTAAAGGCACTTATATTCGTTCCTTAGCCGAAGACATTGGGCATTATTTCAATTGTGGCGGTACGGTCACAGTGTTGCGGCGATTGCAAGCAGGGCAGTTTCAGTTAGCTGATGCACACACGATTGAACAACTAACCGCCATGACAGCACAGGAATTAAATGCCTGTTTAATGGCGGTTGATAAACCCTTACAAACCATACCCTCTGTGCTGTTATCAGATGAGCAAGCCACCGCTATTCAATACGGTCAAACGATTCATTATGATAGCGAGCAATTAGGTAGTGTGCGCCTTTATCATCAAAAGCTCTTTCTTGGCTTGGGAGAAATGGCTTTAAATGGTAAACTAGCACCGAAAAAGTTATTCAATCTACTGGATTGAACCCCAAACTCTACACCCTATCGTGGAGTATTACCCCAAGCCGTCATTAGACGGTTTTCATTTAATTAATCTTAGGGATTATAAGCAATGCCATTTACCGCAGAACAAAAAAAAGCCGTTGTTGAAGCGTATCGTCAATCAGACACTGACACAGGTTCACCTGAAGTCCAAGTCGCTTTGTTGACCGCACACATTCTTCATTTGATGCCGCATTTTGCTGAACACAAAAAAGACAATCACTCACGTCGTGGTTTGTTGCGTATGGTTAACCAACGTCGCAAATTATTGGATTACCTCAAAGGCAAAGACCTTGCACGTTATCGTTCACTGATTGAACGCCTCGGTCTGCGTAAGTAACACTCTCCATAGAAACGGCACGCTCATGTGCCGTTTCTGCTTTAACACATCAAAACTCCACTCAATATCCACATAAAGGAATCCCAATAGTGAACCCTATTAGGCAAGAATTTCAGTACGGCGACCACAAAATTACGTTAGAAACGGGTGAAATTGCACGTCAAGCAGACGGCGCAGTTATGATCGATGTAGACGGTACATCACTACTCGTTACTGTTGTTGGTAAAAAAGAACCCGCTGGTGGTGATTTTTTCCCCTTAACCGTCAATTACCAAGAAAAAGCCTATGCCGCAGGTAAAATTCCAGGTGGCTTTTTCAAACGCGAAGGACGACCTAGCGAACAAGAAACCCTGACTTCACGCTTAATTGATCGCCCGATACGTCCTTTATTTCCAGAAGGTTACACTCACGAAGTGCAAATTATTGCCACAGTGGTGTCACTCAATCCAAATGTTGATCCAGAAATTGCCGCGTTATTAGGCGCGTCAGCGGCATTATCCGTTTCAGGTCTACCATTCAATGGCCCAATCGGCGCAGCTTGTGTGGGTTATAAGGATGGTGAGTATTTATTAAATCCATCACCTGCCGCTCTAAAAGAATCAGAATTGACTCTAGTGGTTGCAGGTACAGCACACGCAGTACTAATGGTGGAATCAGAAGCCAAAGGTTTATCTGAAGAAATCATGCTCGGCGCGGTATTGTTCGGTCACGAACAAATGCAAATTGCGATTAACGCCATTAATGAATTTGCCGCCGCCGCAGGTTGTGGTGTAGTTGAATGGGTCGCTCCTGAAACTAATGTTGAATTAAAACAATTAGTTACAGAAGCTGTTGAAGCCGACATTACTGCTGCTTACACCATTGCAGAAAAATTAGTTCGTCAAGAACACCTTAAAGGTATTCGTAATGCAGTCGTCGAAAAATTATCAGTCAATTACGCTGAAAAAGACATACGCGGCATTATTGAACACCTAGAATATCGCATCGTGCGTCATGCAGTGTTGGAAGGCAGACGTATTGACGGTCGTGCCTTAGATTCAGTTAGACCTATCACGATTCGTACAGGTGTATTGCCCAGAACTCACGGTTCAGCGTTATTCACACGCGGCGAAACTCAAGCCCTAGTGATTGCCACTTTAGGCACACAACGCGATGCACAAATTATTGATGCACTGGCTGGCGAATACAAAGAACCCTTCATGCTGCATTACAACTTCCCTCCGTACAGCGTTGGCGAAACTGGTTTTGTCGGTTCACCCAAACGCCGTGAAATCGGTCATGGTCGTTTAGCAAAACGCGGCATTCTTGCTGTATTACCAAACATGGACGAATTCCCTTACACCATCCGTGTGGTGTCAGAAATTACTGAATCGAATGGCTCAAGCTCAATGGCTTCGGTGTGCGGTAGTAGCTTGGCATTAATGGATGCAGGCGTACCCATTACAACCCCAGTTGCAGGTATTGCAATGGGTTTGATTAAAGAAGGCGATAGCTTCAAAGTATTGTCTGACATCATGGGCGATGAAGATCACCTAGGTGACATGGATTTCAAAGTTGCTGGTTCAATTGATGGCATCACCGCCTTACAAATGGACATCAAAATTGAAGGCATCACCGCAGAAATTATGCAAACTGCACTAGCGCAAGCTAAAGTAGGTCGCTTGCACATCTTAGGCGAAATGAACAAAGCCCTCGCTGCAACCCGCAATGAAATGTCTGATTTCGCACCGCGTATCATCACTTTCAAAATTGACCCAAGCAAAATCCGTGAAGTTATCGGCAAAGGCGGCGCAACTATCCGTAGCATTACCGAACAAACAGGCGCGAGCGTTGATTTAACTGATGACGGTATCGTGAAAGTTGCCTCAGTCGATAAAGCCGCTGGTGAAGAAGCTCGTCGCTTAATCGAAGAAATCACCGCAGAAGTTGAAGTCGGTAAAATTTATGAAGGCAAAGTCGTCCGTTTAATGGACTTCGGCGCGTTCGTCACTATTCTTCCAGGTAAAGACGGCTTAGTTCACATCTCACAAATTTCCGACGAACACGTTGACAAAGTCAGCGATCGTTTGAATGAAGGCGATGTGGTTAAAGTGAAAGTCTTGGAAATTGATCGTCAAGGTCGCGTTCGTTTAAGTATTAAAGAAGCCGAAAAAGAAGACTAAGTTCTTTTAGCTCCGCAACGAAAAAGAGCCGCAAGGCTCTTTTTTTGTTTTTATCATTCCTATTTTGTTGTGCGGCATTTGTTAGGGGAGTGAAAATGCTTGATATTATCTCATTTTGAGATAATATAGCTATTAGGGTGTCACTTTAAAAAATTTAGAGTGATGTTAAATAACATTTTTTGGGTAAATCAATATGAGCGCATCACACTTAAATTTTTATTTTTTAATACGGAAAAAGATATGCACATCATCGCCTACCCAATGCTACGCGACTTCTTCACAAAACACCCTACCAGTGAATCATCACTCAATGCTTTGTACAAAATTTTAAAGAGAACCGATTTTTCCAACTTTAACGAATTAAGAGCGGTATTTCCCAGTGCCGATGTCGTTAAAAATGAGCAAGGTAAAAATTTGACTGTGTTTAATATTCACGGTAACGAAGTGCGTTTAATCGTCGCTATACACTACAACACCAAAACCGTGTATATCCGTGACGTTCTAACGCACGCGGACTATGACAAAGGACGATGGAAACAGTAAATACCATCGTTATAGAGGATAAGGTAATGAACAGCACACTTGCTACATTAAGCAGCCACTGGCAAGACATCGCTCCCTTGGTTGCTATACCTAATGATGAAGAGCAATACCAAGACCGACTCGATTTATTGCATCAACTGATTGATACAGTCGGTGAAGATAAACAACACCCGTTAGCTTCGTTATTGCATTTCGTCGGCACACAAATAGCCGAGTATGAAAAAAAACACTACCCGATACCTGACGTATCACCACAAGAAGTGTTAGCGTTACTCATGCAGGAACATCAACTGAAACAAAGCGATTTACCTGAAATCGGTAGCCAAGGTGTCGTTTCAGAAATTCTTAACGGTAAACGTCAGCTTAATACCCGCCAGATTCAAGCACTGGCACAACGCTTTGACGTATCGCCTAGCGTTTTTATTTAATCTCGTGGGCATTTTTTCGCAAGGCGCATAAATTGGATAGGGAATATCAATGCTGGGAAGAAGGTTCACACCCTCAGCTTATTCAAAATGCAGAAACGTTGCGGCAGAAGTTGGACTACAGTCATTTTAATCCTGTGAAACGTGGGTATGTGGATAAGCCTGAGCATTGGCGGTATTCCAGTGCTAGGAACTACGCGGGATTGGAGGGGTTGATGCCTGTTTTTATGGATTGGTAGTATGATGGATGTGTGGCGCGGCGCGCCTAGACTGCATTCCCACGCGGCGCGTGGGAACGAGAACAACGGCTGCATTTCAACGCGGAGCGTTGGAACGATAATAACCCTACCTTACTAACCCTGATTATTTTAGGTAATAACATGTCAAACAAATTAAAAGCCTTCCTTATAGGCATTTCAATCCTTTTTGTTATTTGGTCTCTCTTATCAATTTTAAGATTAAATGTAGTTTTTTATATTTATACAGATATTGCTAATTGGGTAAGTATAAATTTAAATATTGATGATCAATTTTCAACAATTTTAGCAATTGTTTTAACAGCAGTATTAGTTCCAACCATACCTTATTTTATATGGTATTTTACATTGGGTCGCTATAAGATTCAGGTTTTGTTAATCACAATAGGAATTGCAGGTACTGTAGCATTTTTACTACATAAATTTGGACAAGATGTTTATTTTGATCCTCGAACAGGAGACCCTATTCGCTATTATGCCAGTACTCCGAATGGTGTTATTTTTTCGAGAGGAGCGGGTTATGATAAAAAATTTAGAATTGAATTTAAACCTGTTATTCCAGAAATTATAGCTAGTCTTGAAAATCAAAAAAAAGGAATAAAGCCAAAAAAGATAGAATTAGATATTGATGATGAAACCGAGTTTTTTGATCCTATAAATGGTTCTCCTAAAATTTTTTATTACGAACTGCCAGATGGCAATATAGAGTTATTTAGTAGTGCTGGAATACATCCACAATATGGAGAAGCTTTACGGGCTATTACACAAGAAACTATTACAAAATTAAAAAATCATCTCTTGAAAACTACAGAAAAAGTAATAGGAAATTATCTAATCAAAAATGACATAGCTATAGATAAAACAACAAAGCTAATATGGATGCGTTGTTCAGTAGGTCAGCAATGGGATGGTCAATCATGTGTAGGGCAAGCAAAAGAATATGATAGCAATCAAGCATTACAAATTGCAGGAGAACTAGCAAAAAAATATAAATGGGGAGGTTATTCTGATTGGCGTGTACCTAATATTGATGAGTTAAGAACCTTAGTCAGACTTGAAAACAAACCTGTTACTATAAATCCAGAGGTCTTTCCTAATACTCCTCAAAAAATATATATGTCCTCTGATACAGATTTTTCTTTTTTTACTGGTTCATGTCCATTGGTAATAGATTTCGCCTCTGGTAAGCGTTATAAAGGTGATAGTCGTGATTATGCCGCTGCTATTCGGCTTGTACATAAAAAATAATAATAATCTCGTTCCCACGCGCCGCGTGGGAATGCAGTCTAGGCGCGCCGCGCCATACTACACACACTCAACCACCTACACAAAATCACTTATGACCTTCAACAAACTCGGCTTATCCGAAACCCTACTAAAAACCATAGCCGAACAAGGCTACACCACGCCCACGCCTGTGCAGGAACAAGCGATACCGTTAATCTTAGCGGGCAAAGACGTACTGGCAGGGGCGCAAACAGGCACAGGTAAAACTGCCAGTTTCACCCTGCCGTTATTACAAAAACTCACGGAAACGTTCAACCCACAACAAACGCCACGCCGTGTGCGAGCGTTGATTTTAGTACCTACCCGCGAACTTGCCGCGCAAGTTTATGAAAGCGTGCAGACTTACGGCGCGAATTCGCCGCTACACGCTGAATTAATCGTCGGCGGCGCGAGTATCGGAATGCAAACCCGCCAATTACGCCGTGGCTGTGACATCATCATCGCCACCACAGGACGCTTAATCGACCACGTTAAGCAACGCGCCGTTAATCTATCCAACGTGGAATTTTTGGTATTAGACGAAGCCGACCGAATGTTAGACATGGGCTTTTTACCTGACATTAAACAATTGATGGGCTTGTTACCTAAACAACGGCAAACACTGTTATTTTCCGCCACCGTGCCGAATGGCGTTAAAGCCCTCGCCGCGCAGTTGCTGAATAATCCTGTTGAAGTCGCGGTTGCCAAACAAAACGCCACTGCTGACAACGTCTCAGAAATAGTCTATGGCATCGGCAAGGAATATAAACGTGAGTTAATTTCTTATTTAATTGGCAGTAATAACTGGCAACAAGTGCTGGTGTTCGTACGCACTAAACACGGCGCAGACCGTTTAGAAAAACAATTGATAGAAGACGGCATACGCACGGTTGCTTTACACGGTGATAAAACCCAAGGAGCGCGTAACAAAGCCTTGGAGTATTTCAAAACAGGCAAAGTACAGGTATTAGTCGCCACCGATGTCGCCTCACGCGGTTTGGATATAGACAATTTACCGCACGTTATTAATTTTGATTTGCCGCAAGTAGCAGAAGATTACATCCACCGCATCGGACGCACAGGACGCGCAGGGCTATCAGGCGCGGCGGTTTCTTTAGTCTGTCCAGAAGATGCGTATTTATTAGTGGAAATTGAGAAATTATTGAAACGCCAAATTCCGCGTATTGCTGATACGGGCTATGAGCCTGTTTCACTCAAAGTCATCGATGCACCGAAAAAGAATGCCCCGCATAAAGACACGGGCAAAAAAGATTTGCGGCACAGCAAAAAACCAGCGAAAGCCAGTGATAAACGTTCGACTGGAAAAACGGGTAGAACAAGATCACGATAGAATGACTGCCAGTACTTTAAAGGACTGGCAGTCATTCCCAAAGTAAAATCAACAGATTTAATCCAAGTCTTTAACCGTTGTATTGCTTGCTTTTCTAGCCATAACAGGGTGATGTGAAATCAAATTGATGGGTAAAATATGTTACACTTACAAATTTGTTATATTTCATTCTGTGGATAGGCATCATGCGTATTAATCAACTATTTATTTTCTTGTTAATGGCAATTTTTCCACTTTTGACTCAGGCTACTACCGTAGCCGCAGGATCAGAATTTGTTCCAGAGACAAAAGTTCATAAAACAGTGGATTCCGAGGGAAAAGTTAGTTTTTCAAAATCGGGCTTCTCTGATAGAAAGCCAGTTAAGAAACCTGTTAAGGAAGAGGTAAAAGCACCGCCTAAAAGTACAGCTCCCAAAGTGGATATTTACTATGCCAGTTGGGATCCTTATAGCAATAAAGCGATTGTATTTTTTCGAGAAAATCATGTTGTAGTGAATGCTTACGATATTGATCTCGACCCTGAGGCGGCAGCGCGTAAAAAGAAAATAGATCCCAATTTTATTGGAATGCCGTTAGTGATTATTAACGGTGATGTGATTCGCGGTGTGGATGAAAAACGTTATCGGGATGCGTTGGCAAAACCGCCACAATGAAATACAACTTCTAAGAGTGTTGCTTTGCATAATCAGCAAAGCAACCACTCGGTAAAATTAAACGACTCTATCGTTAGGTTCGCTACCCGCAAAAAATGCAGCTATATTTGCTAACACGCGATTGCCCATTGCTATTCGCGTTTCATGGCTTGCACTGCCTAAATGTGGCAATAATGTCACATTATTCAAGGTCAAAAATTCTGGATTAAGATTGGGTTCGCCCTCATAAACATCCAAACCCGCCCCTGCAATCCAACCTGCTTTTAAAGCGTTAATCAACGCATTGCTATCCACCACATCACCACGAGCCATGTTGATTAAATGCGCGGTTGGACGCATGAGTTTTAAGCGTTCTTCATTAATTAAATGCTTGGTTGCCGCGCCACCTGGACAATGCAAAGACACAAAATCGGATTGTGCTAATAGCTCTTCAACACTGGCACAGCGCGTGGCTTGTAAATCATCAATAATGGCTTGTTCTGGCATGGAAGACGGCACATAAAACAAAATATTCATATCAAAACCATGATGAGCTTTTTTTGCCATTGCTTGCGCGATACGACCAAAACCAATCAAGCCCAAGGTTTTGCCCGTGACTTTTTGCCCGACCAGTTGCGTTGGAGTCCAGCCCGTCCATTGTTTATTATAAATTAAGCGTTCGCCTTCTGACGCACGCCGTGCAGACATTAACAATAACAACATGGCAATATCGGCGGTACAATCGGTTAAAACGTGTGGCGTGTTAGTGACAACCAAGCCCTGTGCTTTTGCCGCTTGAATGTCGATATTGTTATAACCCACACCAAACTGACCGATAATTTTGGCGCGTTTGTTTTCAACGCTTAATACATCCGCAGTGACTGCATCGGTAACAGTGGTTAAAACGGCATCGGCTGTTTGTAATGCGTGTTTGAGTTCGTCAGCACTCATTGGTACATCGGTTTCATTGAGTTGCACATCGTAAAGTACTTTTAATTGGTTTTCGACTTCATCAGGCCAATGACGGGTAACGATAATTTTGGGTTTGCTCATAAGATTTTAAATTGAATGTGTGGATGGAATGTTTCAATCATTATAAAAATGAGGATAAAGCTCAGACAAATTAATGTAACGACTGGCTTGTCGGAAAATGGCTTTGCAAGTCCCAGTATCTAATTCGGTATGATTGGGAATGGTCAAAATTTGTTTCTGACCTGCAATGTGTCGCGTTAGCTTTATATGACTACCTTTTTGAGACACAAGGACAAAATCAAAACTTGCGAAAATGGCAAGGATTTCTTTAGCGGTTAAACGCTTTAATTTTGGCATACCGCAGCCATTTCGTAATTCACCACAATAGGCGGATTTGCACTAAAACCTAATGCGGCTAAGTCTTCACCATCCAAATGTAGCTCAATTGCCTCGCGCAAATTTTGCACTACTTCATCTAAAGTTTGCCCTTGCGTAACAACGGGTAAATCCACGCATTCAGCAACAAACCCTGATTCTTCGCCTGAATATATTTGTGCTTTGATTGTGTAGTGCATGATTTTAATCTCGCCAAAATTTGATTCTATCTCGTTCCCGAACTCCAGTTTGGGAGCAAAACATCACGTTTATTATTACGTTCATTTACGGGTTACCTGCACGGGAATGTCAAAATTAAAGGTGTATATACTAAATTAATTGCGTCTAAATCCCATTTTTCTGGGTTTGACTTAATATACCCTGAAACAATCTCAATAGCCTGACCGTTGACAACAGCTTGATTTGGACAAATGACTCTCCCTATCCTCATCGCCTCGAAAATTCCACTCACATATCCAACATACATACCCATACTGCTTTGTTTAAAATCACCATTACCAGCTGCATATTTGTCATAATCACGCATAGATTTCACCAATTCATTGCCTGATATGGCGTATACATTTACTGGGAATAGTGCCAATAAAATACTTATAACCATTACTTTCATTTGTTTTCCTTTGTACCAAGGGGGGCAATACTAAAAATTTACACGGTCATTTAAGACCATTGTTTTTCATCGATTCCAATACTTCCGTGAGTTCAATTACAGCCTCATCTGCATAACGGTCAATAAGTTCACCAAGATTCACACTTGGATGACTTATTTTTTCCATAATCGGACGGCTCTTTATATTATCGTCTTGCCACTGCTCATAGGTAATTGCCGAATACTTACCGAATTGACGACTCATGAATGTTCTGGATACTGGAGTTTTATTGGGGCGATCTTTTTTAGCTGGATGACCAGCACAGATATTGCGTAGCTCTCTCAAAGAGAGCCAAGATGATGCGGGATTTCTCTTTTTCATTTCAGTTGCTGTTACCGCCTTATATAGCTCAGCTATAGAATCTTGCTGGATGATTAACGCTTGCATTACCCCCCAAAATTCGATGTAAGCCGTAAGTGGCTCAGATGAAAAATCATTATTACGATGATTCATTAAGCTCTCCGTAGTATCTTGCAAAAGATACATACTCGTGTAATAGGCAGCATACCGTTCCTCATTATCGAAGAAAAACTTATTTTGTTGGAATAAATCGTAGATTTCTACGCGAAGGTTAGCGATTTTCAACATAAGACACCAAACTTTATTACTGCGTACGTTGGGGTAAGCCTTAAACGAACCCCAACATTTTTTATCATTTGTATGTTTGTTGGGATTCGTACCTCATCCCAACCTACAATCATTACTTCGCAGTTGAACGATAATATTCAATCGCCGCCGCAACGCCGCTACCAGCTTTAATATCAAAGCCGCAATCCAGTAACGCCATTTCTGTGCCTGCAATCGCGCCTAACATGGAGACATCGTTCATATCGCCAACGTGTCCAATACGAAACGCTTTGCCCATTAACTCAGATAAACCGCCGCCTAAGGAAATATTGTATTTGCTAAACGCGGTGCTGATAACATGACGGGCATCTTTGTCTTCGGGGACGATAACGGCTGTCACGGTATCAGACGCAAAGCCTTCCTGAGCGCAGGTTTTTAAACCCCATGCGGCAACCGCACGGCGTGTGCCTTCGGCTAAACGATGATGACGGGCATAGACGTTTTCCATACCTTCTTCTAATAACATATCCAACGCTTTACGCAAACCGTACAAAATCGGTAATGAAGGCGTATAAGGCGTATAACCAGCCGCATTGTTGGTGATTTGATCTTTTAAATCCAAAAAGCAACGTGGATAGGTTGAGGTTTCTACCGCTTTTAAGGCTTTGGCACTAAAGGCTAAAAACGCGCCACCTGCGGGCATCATAAAACCTTTTTGTGAGCCACTGATAGCCGCATCAATACCCCATTCGTCCATACGAAAATCGATGCTGGCTATTGAACTTACGCCATCAACAAACAAAAATGCAGGGTGATTTGCCGCGTCTAAGGCTTTACGCACCCCAGCAATATCAGAGGTAACACCTGTTGCGGTTTCGTTGTGTGTGGCTAATACGGCTTTAATTTCGTGATTAGTATCTTCTTTTAAACGCGCTTCCAATTTATCTAAGGGTATGCCTTTACCCCATGTTTCTTGATGAGTTTCCACATCAAAACCCAGACGTTTGCCCATTTCTGCCCATAAATGACTGAATTGTCCAAAACGATAAATTAATACTTTATCACCTTGATTCAATACGTTAGTTAAGGCAACTTCCCAACCTGCTGTGCCAGTGGCGGGAAAAATAAACGCTTGTCCTGTTTCAGTTCTGAAGATTTTTTTCAAATCTTCTAACAGCGGCGTTAACAATTTTGGAAATATGGGGGAGCGATGATCTTCCATAGGAATGTGCATCGCATTTAAAATTTCGTTCGGTACGTTAGTAGGACCTGGAATATAAAGATGGTTACGACCAGCCATAATAGTTATCTCTTAAGTAATGGGAGTGAAAAATTTCACAATGATGACATAGCGGTTAATAATCAGCAAGTTAGTTTTTGGCGTGAGGAGCATACTCTGAATTGACTATAGAAATAAGCCTCACAAAAAGGCGATACGTTATAATGAAACATTAGATAAGTTATTTTCATTAATGAAGCCCATTTACCGCCTAATTCTTCTCATTTTTTTAGCGCAAAGCCCTGTTACTTCTGCTGATGAGAGTGTAAGGTACTCAAAGTCAGTCCAAGTATTGGCATTACCATTTATCCGCTTGACCCGTCAGATGGTGACGCTTTAATTCGTCACGCCGACCAAGCTATGTATTAGGCAAAACAACAAGGCAGAAACCAAACGCAATTTTTTAAAAATGAAGCGTAAATAAGCAACTAATAAATTCCTCGTGATAACGAGAAATTGCCCTACGGATTATTATTATGTCAAATCAAATACACGCTCTAGGTTTTATCGGTATCGGCTTAATGGGGCAACCCATGACTTTGCGCTTATTAAACGCAGGTTTTACCGTCAATGTTTGGAATCGTAATTCTGAAAAACTGCACACTGTGGTTAAAGCGGGCGCGATTGCCAAAGCGTCTATTGCTGATTTGGTGCGGGTCTCCGATGTCATTTTATTATGTCTTGCTGATACCCACGCTGTGGAAACCGTGGTGCGTGAGCAAATTGCACTACACGGTTCAGCGCATAAATTGGTGATTGATTTATCCAGTATTCACCCTGAAACCACCCGCCAATTAGCGGGATTATTGTATGAACAACACGGCATGGGTTGGGTAGATGCACCTGTATCGGGTGGTGTATCAGGTGCAGAACAAGGCACATTAGCGATTATGGCTGGAGGTAATAATGAACATATTGTCATAGCGCGTGAAGTGTTAGCTCCGTTGTATCAACAACTCACTCATGTCGGTGCGGTCGGTTGTGGGCAAGTGACTAAAATCTGTAATCAAATGATAGTTAGCTGTAATGTGTTGGTGATTGCGGAAATGATAGCCTTAGCGCAACGTGCGGGCGTGAATGCCGAACAAATCCCTGCCGCACTCGCGGGTGGTTTTGCCGATTCTAAACCACTACAAATCGTCGCCCCTGAAATGGCAACCGAAACCTTTGAACCTGTCAAATGGAGGGTTAAAACACTGTTAAAAGATTTAACGATGGCAAACGATTTAGCCGCTACACTCGGTACATCCATTCCGATGTCAGGCTTAGCCGCGCAATTAATGCAGTTACACGGTAGTCATGGTTATTTAGAACACGACCCCGCGACGCTGATTAAGTTATACACCAAAAAATGAAGCTGAAATTTACCGCTAACTTAAGTTTATTATTCACCGAAGTAGAGCTTATCGACCGTTTTGAAGCGGCTAAACAACACGGTTTTGAAGCGGTAGAAATACAATTCCCCTACCAACTAAGTATTGAAACCTTACAACTTATGTTGCAGAACAATGGCTTAAAGCTGGTATTATTCAACGTCGCCGCCGATGATTTAATGCAGGGCGGCGAAGGTTTGGCGTGTGTGCCTGAAAAACGTGAACAGTTTCGCCACGCCTTACAGCAAGCGGTAGATTATGCAATGTTATTAAAACCCGAAGCCATTAATGTGTTAGCAGGACGGTGTTTTGATAACAACCGTCTAGCTGACTATATGCAAACCTTTAAAGATAATCTGCGACTTGCCGCTGATACTTTCGCACCGCTAGGCATTAAAACCGTGTTTGAAGCGATTAATACTTACGATATGCCCGCGTTTATTATTCACAGTGGAGAACAAATGTTGGCAGTATTGGCTGAACTAAAACATCCCAATCTGTTCATGCAGTACGATATTTATCATGCTAGTCGAATGGGCGAAAACCCTGCGCAGTTTATTGAGCAACACGCGGCTAAAATAGGGCATATTCAATTTGCTGATAGCCCAAATCGTGGGCAACCCAGCACTGGACAACTGAATTTTCAACAGTTGTTTAACGTGATTGAGCAATCAAATTATTCGGGCTGGCTGGGGGCGGAATATAAACCTACTGGCACAACCACTGAGAGTTTAGGCTGGTTGCATTTGATGCAATAAAGCCTATCCATTACCAACTATATTAGGAAAACCATGTCATTAATTATTCATGAAGAGTGCATCAACTGTGATGTTTGTGAGCCAGAATGCCCCAACGGTGCGATTAGCCAAGGCGAAGATATTTACATTATCGATCCCAACTTATGCACCGAATGTGTCGGGCATCACGGCACACCACAATGCGTGGAAGTCTGCCCCGTCGATTGCATCACCAAAGACCCACTGTATGTGGAAGACAATGAATCCTTGTATGCAAAATATTTGAAATTAACTGCCATCTAATAAACTACACCGCTGTATTGAATAGTGATTGTGGCAGAGGTGTTATTTATTATTGTGAACGACTCTTTAATGGGTTATTTTTTAGTCATGGACAGAAGCGGATGCTATGAGAATAAAAAAATTAGAACTGCATAATTTTCGTTGTTTTGAAAACTATGAATTAGAACTGGCTGAGCGTTTTACTTTGTTGATTGGAGATAATGGCAGTGGCAAGACGGCTATTTTGGATGCACTTGCTGTTGCTATGGGTGCTTTCTTGTTAGATATTCCTGATATTAAATCAGCGGATAAACGCTATATCTCTTCCGATGATATGAAAAATAGTTTCCAAATAATGGGACAAACACCAACTAAGGAAAAAGAAGGGCTAACGATGGTTGATGCTATTGGAGTTATTAATAATGAAAATATTAAATGGGCGAGGCATAAAGACAATAAAAGAACAAGTCGTCAATTTGCGAAAGAGATTACTAACGTAGTAAAAAAATTAATCCATGAGATAACCAGCCCAAACACTTTATTTCCTGTGATTGCTTATTATGGAACAGGTAGATTATGGAGACAGTTAAGTGAAACTGAAAAGAAAATTCAAAGCCCTACTTCACGTCTTGCTGGTTATCAAGATTGCTTAAATATTGCTTCCGATCAAAAAACTCTTTTTCGCTGGTTTAAAACGCAAGAGCTGATTGCTTTACAAACACGAGAACGCATCCACATTTTAGAAGCTGTGCGAGAAGTCATTATCAATATGATTCCAGATGCTAAAAAAGTTTTCTGGGATATGAAGCAAGATGAATTGGTTATTGAAACTATCATTCAGGAAAATAAACCGTTTCATTTATTAAGCGACGGCTACCGTAATATGATAGGCATGGTCGCCGATATTGCCTATCGCATGGCAACCTTAAATCCACAATTAGAAACCGATGTCATTAAACAAACCGAAGGCATGGTATTAATTGATGAAATCGACTTACATCTACATCCTAAGTGGCAAGGCATTGTGATTGAACGCTTATTAAATACCTTTCCTAAAGTTCAATTCGTTGCTAGTACCCATTCACCATTTATTATTCAATCGCTCTATCATCGGCAAGATTGTTTATTATGGGATTTAGGCAAAAATCAGCCGTTAGAAATCATCAGTAAAAGCATTGATGATATAGCCGAAGACCAACAAGGCGTAGAAATTCCCCAACAAAGTCGCCGTTTTATGGTGATGGAACAAGCCGCTGAAGAGTATTACCGCGTATTAAAACAAATTCCACCTGCCAGTGAGGCAGAAAAACAACGGCTAAAACAGCGTTTAGATGAGTTGTTATTTCCGTTTAGTGATGACCCAGCTTTTCAAGCCTTTCTAAAAATGGAGCGGCAAGCGGTAGAAGGTGAGCAAGCTGTATGCGACCAGTAGAAAGAGGTTTTGTACCGCTCGATTCAAACGGTAATGGTGTAAAGTTTAAAACATACGGTGATGCGCGGGATTATTTAATCGGACGATTAGGGGATTATTGCTCATATTGTGAAAGCCCATTACTCGCGCCAGCTGTTGAGCATGTACAGCCTCAAAGCACTGTGCCAGAACTACGAAATCACTGGTACAATTTTTTATTAGCTTGTGTTTTTTGTAATAGCGTCAAAAAAGACACGCCAATTAATATAAATAGCGTGCATAATTATTTTTGGGCAAGCCAACAAAATACTTTTCGTGCTTTTCGTTATGAAAAAGACCGCGCTCCGCAAATAGCCATGTGTTTAAAGCCTGCTCATCGTCAAATTGCCCAAAATACCCTTGAATTAACAGGTTTAGATCGTGAGCCATCACATCCAAAATTAACCGTAAAAGATAGACGTTGGATAAAACGTAATGAAGCATGGGCTAAAGCAGAACAAGCAAAACAACGCCTAAATCAACAACCCATCGATTTAATGCGTGAACAAATTATTGACACCGCCACCAGCACAGGCTTTTGGTCTGTCTGGATGACAGTATTTCAAGATAATATAGATATGCGTCAACGTTTAATCAACGCTTTCACTGGCACAAGTCGCGCTTGTTTCGATGCTAATACTCAGCCTATTCAACGAGCAGGCGGACAGCTTTAATTCAAACCTTTCAGATTTTAAAAACCTGAAATGTCTGATTTTCAAATGCTATCCACGATTACTCCTACCCTTTATCTAATTTTAAAAAGCCCACGCAATTTTGCATTTTTTTTATCAACCAATCGCATGGGTAAGGGAAATGAAACTTTTACTTTTAAGCCTCCAAATTGGGATACGCCTAAAATTAAGTCAGCATTATGAATAGACGCTATGCGTTGTACCATTGAAAAACCTAAGCCCGTGCCTTGGGTTTTATTGGCGGTATCTACACAACGATGAAAACGTTCTAGGGATTTTTCATATTGGTCAGGGGCGATACCTGGCCCTGAGTCTTCGACACACAGTTCTAAACGTCTATCTTGTCCTGTGACGGTGATTAAAACATTGCCGTTAACGGGCGTATATTTGATGGCATTGTCAATAATATTGCGAATTAAAATAGACACTAAGGGCGCGTTTACTACGATGGGAACAGGATTCTCTTCGACAAGTTCAATGGTAATTTGTTTTTTGTGTGCATCGGGTTCTAAGTCGGTAATTACCAGTATCACTTCACGATTAATCATGGTGTTTTGTTTGGTCAAAAATTCGGTATTGGATTCGATACGCGAAAAAGTCAGTAATTGCTGCACTAGATAGGTCATTCTATTCACTGCTTGTTTAATGCGTGATAGAGCCTGTTTGCGCACTTCTTCATCGGTGGTTTTGAGGGCAACGTGGGCTTGTGCCAATAAACCTGCTAACGGAGTTCTTAATTCGTGTGAGGCATCGGCAGTAAAGCGGCGTTCATGTTCAAAAGCTTGTTCCAATTGGACGAATAGCTTATTAATTTCATTGACCATCGGGATGATTTCTTTAGGCAATCGTTTGAGCGGTAGCGGTTCAAGATAATTGGCTTCGCGAATAGCGAGAGCTTTTTCTAAGCGGTTAAATGGCTTTAGGGCGCGACCAATAATAAACCAGATCACTAGCCCTAAAAATGGTAAGCCAACTAAAAATTGTGCAACCATTTGATTAGCTATTTCATCGGTCAATTCAGAGCGAATTTGCTCTTTTTGCCCAACATGAATGACATATTCACCTGTGGAGTCGGTAATACTGAAGACGTGCCAAAAATTACCATCGATATTGGTTTCACTAAATCCTTGTGCTTCTGCCGAGAATGCGAATTTAGGTGCGCTTTCCGAGCGTAGCAATAGCCCCTCTTTTTTTGACCATAATTGAAAGGCAATTTTTCGTTCGTATTTATGCCCTATGCTGTCAGCTTGTAATAGGTCATCAAATTCTGCCCATAGCGGTGTATCGCCATTGTTGTCAGAATGTTCTGATTGCAATAATAAGCCTCCCGCATCTGCCCATAGTTGAAAGGTACTTTTGGTTTTAAATTTATGTCGTAAGGCATAAGCGTGTAATAGTCCGTTAGCTTGTTCTTTGCTCCAATTACTAGATAAAGCCCCTTCGCGCACTAAACTTTCGACAAACGCGTGTAGCACTTTAGCTGATTGTGCTAATTCAGCATCAAATAAATTAGCGACTTCATCACGCGTGACTTTGTAGCTCAGGTAGGCAGTCATGCCCCAAATCAGCATGGAGGCGGATAATAGGGCAACTAATAAGCGGTGTTTAAGGGAATAATTCATTAGTCGGTATCGTTATCAATGATATAGCCCACGCCTCTGACCGTGCGTATCAAGGAAGCATCAAGTTTTTTGCGTAGATAATGAATATAGACTTCAACGGTGTTGCTTTCTACATCAGAATCCCACGAATATAGACTTTCTTCTAAGCGAGCTTTAGAAACCACTTTGCCGATATTACCCATCAGAAAACTGAGTATCTCAAATTCTTTTTGTGATAACTCGACTTTTTCGTCATTAAAAGTCACTAAACGAGAAGCGGGATCTAACACGATGCCTTTATATTCGATATTAGGCACGCTACGCCCTTCATTTCGTCGGGCAAGAGCGCGTAATCTGGCACATACCTCGTCCAGTTCAAACGGCTTGATGACAAAATCATCTGCACCACTGTCCAAACCCATTACTCGGTCTGGAATAGTATCTTTAGCGGTCAACACCATCACGGGCGTTTCATTTTTACGACTTCTTAAGGCGCGTAAAATTGCCATGCCATCCATATCGGGCAAATTCAAATCTAACACGATTAGTTCATAGCTATTGGTTTTTAAGGCTTCATCGGCAAGCCTACCGTTAGTTAGCCAATCCACTGCGTAACCTTCCATTTTTAAACCCGCGACTAGACCATCGCCAAGTATTTCATCATCTTCAACCAATAAAAGTCGCATTGTGTCCTCGCTGTTAATTATCTGATAGTATTTTTTTGTCCACGAAAAGCTTGCGCCACTTCCAATAACGCCAATAACTCATCGTTTTTTGCCGCTTTTGCTCATTAATTCAATGACCAATAACCACAGAATCATACCACTGTCGCAATAAGAAAAATCTCTAAAATAATGATGCACACTTATTTTCAATACACCTCCACGCCCGCATTGGCTAGTTCATTACTGGATAAACGCATATCACGCCCGACCACCACTCGATTGGGTTGAAGGTAGTGAGCAAAAGCGCGACCGATGCGATAAGCAATATCGGGATTGAGTTCATCGGGAAGTCGCCCGCGTATATCGTAGGCTTTAAAACAACTGAGTGAGTCATAAGAGGCTATGGTGGTTAGCCACAAAGCTAAAGTTAGGGTATAACTGCTATTTTACAAAAAATTTTTAGAATATGGCCAATTTTAACACTCACTTATCGGTTGCTATTGCTGCCAGCGCAGGTGTCGCGCTGGTTGCAGTCAATATAAATATCATGACTATCACCGACACACCTTGGATGATAGCCTTTGGTGCAATTGGCGGTATGTTGCCCGATATTGATTCAGGGAACTCAACGCCCATCAAACTATTTTTTACTACCTTAGCACTTATTGCCCTATTGACTGTCATTAATGTCTTTAAAAATAACTATCAGCCCCACATTCTATTATTAATGGCAGGGGCGACTTATGTAATAGTGCGCTACACACTACTTTCCTTATTTGACCATTTCACTAGCCACCGTGGTATTTTTCATTCTATTTTAACAGCGACATTTTTTTGTTTGCTTATGGTGTGTATCGGCTATTATTTTCTGCATTGGGATATTTTACATTCGTGGTTAAGCGGCTTTTTTATTGGCTTTGGCTTTATTGTTCACCTGTTATTGGATGAACTTTACAGCGTGGATTTATCCAATAAACGCATGAAAAAATCCTTTGGCACCGCTTTAAAACTCTACAGCTATAACAATAAGACCGCTTCAGCATTAATGTTAGTGTTTACCATAGGACTGGCTTGGATAACACCGCAACCACAACCCTTAATCAAAGCATGGCAAGCACAACATACGGTTGTAAAATCAGCCTCTATCACCTCTGTTGTTAAAAAAACCAACCAAAAATGAGACTAGCAGTTAAAATTAGCCTTATTTTGTAACCAATCCTTTTGACACATACACGCATGAAAGAACAAATTGCCGTAACAACCCCATTACAAGCCGCTATTCAGTGGAGCTTAGCGTCTTTTGATGAACAAAGCTGGGTAAAAAAAATAAGTGATAGCACAAGCAGCACCCATTATCCAATTAAACTATTGCGCTACTGGTTTATGTATCATCTTATAAAAGCCCAACAACAGCGACTAGGACGACCTATACGCGTGTGTGAAATTGGTGTTGATAGAGGGCAAATGCGCCGTTATATGCAGGATGCAGGTTTTACTAATATTGACTGTTGGGAGGCAGTCGATTACAAATTGCAACCTGAACTCAGCGAATCTGGTTATACCAAGCAAATTCAAGCCAATGTCGATGTGCCAGAGTTTCAGTTGGCTGAAAAATACGATGTCATTATTGTGTTACATCTACTTGAGCATTTATTTGAACCTGAAAAATTGGTTGCTAAACTTACCCCTGCATTAATGTCAGACGGTGTATTAATCGGTGGTTTTCCTGCTGTGCCGCAAATTATCCAAGCCTACCGCCAAGAAAAAATCCGTAAAACAGCCGCTGATTTTGGACACGTCAGCACTTTTTCACCACAACGAGTAAAAAGCATGGCGGAAAGCTGTGGGTTAAACTTGGATTTTCTATCAGGTACTTATATGCTTCGTAAACGCAATTTTGCCTTAGAAAACTATCCTTTCTGGGTACGCTTGAATCTACTGTGGGGTGCGTTGTTTCCTTCACTCAGTGGTGAAATTTACTGGTGTATGCGTAAGCATAGAGCTAACACACAATAAAATGATAGCGTTCGTGGTGAGCTGTGAGCTTGTCGAATAATCGAACCATGAACTCCTTGACCTATTGGCTTCGGAGTTCCTTCAACAAGGTCAGTACAAACGGCTTAATTGTGGGCAGTGACACACTGCCCAAACGATCTTAAGTAGCTGAGTATATTTCTTTTAACATTTACATTGGAATCCAATAGCTTTAGAGGCTGTGAAAGTATTCTATTACAACAACTATACTGCTAAAAACACCGTCATTCCAGCATCCATGCAGAATGACGGGTTTGATTGTACAGTATCTAAAAATGAATATTTTGCTTGGAGTGATTAATACTTTCACGGTCTCACACGTTTTGCGATTGAGTCGTTTGATCCACGTCCTAAAATTTAAGTTTTTGCGTTCGATTTTCTAAAACATTCACTAAAACAACGAATCCCACATTGCATCAACGCGCTGAATAACTTCGGGTGACATAACAATAGTTTTGCCCCATTCGCGGTTAGTTTCGCCTGCCCATTTGTTGGTGGCATCAAAGCCGACTTTTGAACCTAGTCCTGAGACGGGTGAAGCAAAATCTAAATAATCAATCGGGGTGTTTTCTAAAATAGTTAAATCACGAGCAGGATCCATGCGGGTGGTGATTGCCCAAATCACTTCTTGCCAGTTACGAACATCAATATCATCATCGACGACTATCACAAATTTGGTGTACATAAATTGCCGTAAATATGACCAAGTGCCGAGCATGACGCGTTTAGCATGACCTGCGTATTGCTTTTTCATGCTGATAACTGCCATACGGTATGAGCAACCTTCAGGCGGCAAGTAGAAATCGATAATTTCAGGGAATTGTTTTTGTAATATCGGCACGAATACTTCGTTTAACGCTACGCCTAAAATCGCGGGTTCATCGGGTGGTTTGCCTGTAAAGGTGCTGTGATAAATGGGTGCGGTGCGTTGGGTAATGCGTTCCACAGTAAATACGGGAAATTCACCGACTTCATTGTAATAGCCTGTGTGATCTCCGAACGGGCCTTCGGGTGCAGTTTCATTGGGATAAATAAAACCTTCTAAAACAATTTCTGCACTGGCGGGGACTTGTAAATCACTCAATATGCACTTGGCAACTTCGGTTTTACTACCACGCAATAGCCCGGCAAAGGCGTATTCAGACAGGGTGTCAGGAACAGGCGTGACCGCTGCCAAAATAGTTGCAGGGTCTGCACCCAGTGCAACCGCAACAGGAAACGGTTCATTCGGATGGGCAATCTGCCATTCTCTAAAATCCAACGCGCCACCACGGTGGGCTAACCAGCGCATAATAACTTTATTTTTGCCGATAACTTGTTGGCGATAAATGCCAAGGTTTTGCCGTTGTTTATGCGGACCTTTGGTGATGACTAAGGGCCAAGTGATTAACGGCGCGGCATCATCGGGCCAGCAGGTTTGTATCGGATAAACGCTTAAATCGATTTCATCACCAATTCTGACTAATTCTTGACACGGCGGATTGCTGACTAATTTAGGTGCCATATTCAGCACTTGTTTATAGATGGGAAATTTCTCCCACGCATCTCTCATGCCTTTAGGCGGCTCAGGTTCTTTGAGCGTGGCGAGTAATTCACCGATACCGCGTAATTCAGTAACGGATTCCGCGCCCATGCCCATCGCAACACGGCGTGGCGTACCGAAAAGATTAGCTAATACGGGGATGTTATAGCCTGTGGGATTCTCAAATAATAGGGCGGGACCTTGTTGTTTGAGGACACGATCACAAATTTCCGTCATTTCCAGATAGGGATTAACAGGAATGGTGATACGTTTTAACTCGCCTTGTTTTTCCAGTTGGGTGATGAAGTCACGCAGGTCTCGGTATTTCATTCAGCTATGCCATTATGTCGAAGTAGTGCGTCTATGCTGGGTTTGCGCCCGCGAAATTTAACAAACAAGCTCATGGCATCTTCACTACCGCCTTTTTCAAGGATGTTAGTAAGAAATGACTGACCTGTGTCAGCATCGAAAATACCGTTTTCTTCAAACAGTGAAAACGCATCACAAGATAATACCTCAGCCCATTTGTAGCTGTAATAGCCTGCGCCATAGCCGCCTGCAAAAATATGGGAAAAACTGTGGGCGAAGCGATTAAAGGGCGCGGCTGGCATAACGGCAACTTGGGATCTGACTTTTTCTAAGGTGTCATAAATACGACCGCCTTTTTCTGGATCGTAATCACGGTGAATTCTAAAATCAAATAGGCTAAATTCTAGTTGTCTGACCATTGTCATGCCCGCTTGAAAGTTTTTCGCGGCAATCATTTTTTCAAATAATGCGTCAGGTAATGACTCACCTGTTTGATAATGCCATGAAATCAGCGCGAGAGCTTCTTTATCCCAGCACCAGTTTTCCATAAATTGGCTAGGCAGTTCGACGGCATCCCATTCCACGCCATTAATGCCTGATACTCCTAAATAATCAACTTGCGTTAATAAGTGATGCAAGCCATGACCGAATTCATGAAACAAGGTGGTGACATCATCATGGGTAAGCAGGGCAACGGTGTCAGCAGTCGGCGGGGTAAAATTACATACTAAATAGGCGACAGGAGTTTGCAATACGCTGTTGATTTTCGTACGTCCTGCGCAATCATCCATCCACGCGCCGCCGCGTTTGTGTTCACGCGCATACAGGTCAAGATAAAATTGTCCGCGTAGCTGCCCATTTTTATCATGAATAGCAAAGAAACGAGCGTCAGGATGCCAGCTATCAAAGTCGTAGATTTCACTAATTTGTAAGCCATAAAGTTTTTCGACTATCGCAAATAAGCCAGTGAGTACAGGAGTAATTGGAAAATAGCTTTTGACTTCTTCTTGCGACAGTTGATATTGATGACGGCGCATTTTTTCGCTGTAATAACTAATATCCCACGGCTGGAGATCACCAAAATGATAGTGTTGCAAGGCAAATTCTTTGAGCTCAATAAAATCGTTACGCGCTTGTCGCCATGATTTATTGGCTAAATCTTCCAGAAAACTCATGACTTCGTCTGGCTTGTCTGCCATTTTGGTAGCTAAAGACAACTCCGCATAATTATCAAAGCCTAGTAGTTGGGCTTTTTCATGACGCAATGCCAAAATACGTTCCATGATAGGCGTATTATCCCAGTCTTTATCGGGGTATTGAGGGCCTTGGTCAGAAGCGCGAGTGCTAAAAGCTTGGTAGAGTTCTTCGCGTAATAACCAATCATCTGAGTATGTCATCACAGCAAGATAAGACGGAAATTGTAGAGTAAGCATCCAGCCATCTTCACCGCGATTTTGCGCAGTTTGTTTTGCTTGTTCCAATGCGGATTCGGGTAGCCCCGCTAAGTCTTGTTTGTGGGTGATGAGTTTGCTCCACGCATTGGTAGCATCGAGGACATTTTCTGAATACCGACTGGTAAAACTCGACAATTCTTGCGCAATTTCTTTGTAACGTTGTTTTTGCGCTTCCGTTAAATCAATGCCTGATAAGCGAAAATCTCTTAAAGCATTACGAATGATTTTTTGCTGTGCTGTATCGAAACCAGCAAATTCCGCGCTTTTAGCAATGAGTCGATAGGCATTAAATAAGGCTTTGTTCTGCCCCATTTCTGTGCCGTAATCACTGAGTTTAGGCAAACAGGCATTATACGCAGCACGAAGTTCATCACTGTTAAGCACTGAATTAAGATGACTGACAGGCGACCATGCTTTATGTAGTTCATTTTCCACCACTTCCAGCGGTTCAATGAGTTTTTCCCACGAGTAATTTTTTCTGGTTTGTAGTTGCTCTTCAACTAATGAACGGGCTTTCACTAATAGTTGATCTATAGCGGGTTCAATATGTTCAGGTTTTATTTGGGAAAATAACGGCAGTGGGGCGTTTATTAACAAAGGGTTATTCATATCGTTATCAAGTCGAATAAGTTATTGAAGATAGAGGGATATTTATTTTTTTTCGTCAAAAAACACCGCTGTTTTGGACAAGTAATCGTGCCAACTGCGCCGTTTTTTATCTAGCGGTATCCATAATAAACCGAGTCCGCAAGAAGCAAAAGCAGTCACAAAACGTACCAACGCCTGAACCCAGTTAATAGGTTGTTGATCGGTTGTTAATACTTTTGCTTTCCATGCGCGTAAGCCCAAGGTTTGCCCACCATGTGTCCAAAACCAGCCGTAAAAAATAAAGCTAACCAGCAGCAGATAGGGGCGGTAAAAGATTTTTTCTCGAATAACCGCCTCACCAAACGGCAGTAACAGAGCAGTTGCTAAAAATAGCAAGGCGATGAGTAAGAGGAAATCGTAAAAAACGATGACCAATCGACACAAAAAACTAGGGGCTGATTGTGCATCAACCCCTGATTTTGAAAGTTTTTTGGCATTCTGAGACAATTAATTGCTGAACAAAGCTAATTTTTGACCGAAATACATACACATTGCTATCAATGCACCTAACATGAGCAAAGAAAACACAAAAGGCGGTCTATGAAACAAAAGAACACCAAAATCTGATATAAAAAGACTGGTTAAAATAGGATGGTCAATTAAGCCATTAAGAATTTTTTTGAACATAACAAATCCAGACAAGTGCGCTAATTAAGTGATAAGCGTGTTTAAATAGGGTTTACTGGTCTTTTATCTGCGTAGTAGATGAAAGTCAGCACAGTGATTCTACTATATTCAAAAGGTTAATGTAAAAGAAAACAAGCCTATATGATTGGGCTAGAATTGATTGAAATGATATGATTATCAAAACGTAGCAAAACAAACAGGGTCACAGGTCATTTTAAACTTTTTCAAAAAAATTATTAACTCAGCCAAAAATGAAGCTGAGCCAGTCAATGTGCAGAGTAACGTTAGCATTTATGCGCGACCAGAACATTGTATCTCGCGCAAGCAAATCAGTGTCAATGCTTTAAAGGTGCTTTATCAATTGCAAAAAGCGGGCTTTGATGCTTATCTGGTCGGTGGCTGTGTGCGTGATTTATTATTAGGACGAGAGCCTAAAGATTTTGATGTTGCTACCAATGCTGATCCTGAACAAGTCAGAAAAGTATTTCGTAACTGCCGCATTATTGGTCGGCGATTTCGGCTTGCTCATGTGCATTTTGGTCATGAAGTAATTGAAGTTGCCACTTTTCGCGGTGCAGGAGAGGCGCGAAATGATGACCAAGTCCTCAATAAAGAAGGGCGGTTATTGCGTGATAATGTCTATGGCACGATTGAACAAGACGTATGGCGACGCGATTTTACCGTCAACGCCTTATATTACAATATCAAAGATTTTTCCGTGGTCGATTACACAGGCGGCATGGCAGACCATCAAGCGGGCATACTGCGTTTAATAGGCGATCCTGAAACGCGTTTTCGTGAAGACCCTGTGCGAATGTTGCGAGCGGTGCGTTTTGCGGTCAAATTGGGTTTTCATATTCATCCTGATTGTGAAAAAGCCATGCACAATGTCGCGGAATTATTAGCCAGCATTCCGTCTGCGCGACTTTATGATGAATCCTTAAAGCTTTTTATGTCAGGCTACGCATTACAAACCTTTGAAATGCTTCGGCACTATGGACTGTTTCAAGTGCTATTTCCTGCCACAGAAAACAGCTTAGCCGTTGAGGACGAAGGCTTCCCCCGATTATTATTGATTAAAGCCTTAGAAAATTCCGACAATCGCATTGCCGAAGGCAAAACCGTCACAGCGTATTTTTTATTTGCTGCTTTTTTATGGGATGCGGTGCAAATACGCAGCAAGCAAAAAATGGCAAAAGGTTCGCCTGAATTTGTAGCCTATCAAGAAGCTGCCAACGAAGTCATCGCTATGCAGGTAAAAAGCACCGCGTTACCGCGTCATATCACTCTTGCCATGCGTGAACTATGGAGTTTACAGCCTAAGTTTAATGTCTGTGTGGGTTCTAAACCTAGCCGACTGATTACTCATCCACGCTTTAGAGCGGCTTACGATTTTCTATTATTACGCGCTCAAACAGGGGGTGCTGATCTTGAATTAGCCAAGTGGTGGGAAAGTTATCAAAACGCCAATGAAACCGAACAACGCAAAATGACCGCGCCATCACAGCAAGCGAAAAGCACTAAATCGCCACGCAAAAGAAACTACCGTAAAAAATCTAAACCTCAAGAAGTGAGTTCTGATTAATCATGCAGTCACTCAGTTCAGAAGCTGTGCTTACCTATATTGGCTTAGGCAGCAATCTCCAAAATCCCAGTCAACAACTTTATTCAGCGCGGACAGCCATTACCGCGCTTGCCCACGTCAAAGAACTGGCTTTTTCTTGTCTTTATCAAAGCTTACCAATGGGGCCACAAGATCAACCTGATTATGTCAATGCGGTGATGGCAGTCGCAACCACATTAGCACCGCTTGAATTACTGCGTGGCTTACAAAGCATTGAAAATAATCATGGACGTATCAGAGAAGAACGCTGGGGTGCGAGAACGCTGGATTTAGATATATTATTATATGGCGATAACATCATTGCTTTGCCTGATTTAACCGTTCCCCACTCAGGTTTAACCGAACGGGCATTTGTGTTATACCCACTTTATGAAATTGCTCCACAACTGACTATTCCCAACAAAGGCAAGCTAATCGATTTATTAGCAAACTGCCCTTTAGCGGGACTAAAAAAACTAGACGTATGAATCAAACACTTTACGGCAATGCGATAAAAACGCTAACCGTCACCGATATTGCCGCCATGAAACAACGCGGCGAAAAAATCACCTGTTTAACCGCTTACGATGCCAGTTTTAGCGCGTTATGTGACCAAGTTGGCATAGACATATTATTGGTCGGCGATTCTTTAGGCATGGTGATACAAGGACAACAAAGCACCTTGCCTGTTACCATTGAAGACATGGTTTACCATACTCGATGCGTTGCAGAGGCACGGCGGCGAGCCTTTATTATCGCCGACTTACCATTTATGACTTATTCAACGCCGTTAATCGCCGCCCAAAATGCCG
Organism: Methylococcales bacterium; assembly: GCA_037133675.1. Taxonomy (GTDB): domain Bacteria; phylum Pseudomonadota; class Gammaproteobacteria; order Methylococcales; family Methylomonadaceae; genus UBA4132. The sequence continues at coordinate 41,875 of JBAXNR010000003.1, read as the reverse complement.
CACAATTGATGCAAAAAAGTGGCGCACAAATGGTCAAACTTGAAGGCGCAAAAATAGAAACAACGCGCTTTTTAGTCGAGCAAGGCATTCCCGTGTGTGGGCATTTAGGCTTATTACCGCAACAAATTAACCAGCTCGGTAGTTATAAAGTACAAGGCAAAACTAATGTTGATGCCGATAAAATAGTGAATGATGCTTATCAACTCCAGCAAGCTGGCGCGAGTTTATTAGTTTTGGAATGCGTACCTGCCGCACTCGCTAAAACCATTAGCCAACAATTAACTATCCCCGTCATTGGTATCGGCGCGGGGATTGATTGTGACGGACAAGTGCTAGTGCTGTACGATATGCTAGGTATAAGCATCGGCAAAGCTCCACGCTTTTCCAGAAACTTTATGCAGGATGCAAGCAGTATTAGTGAGGCAATTGCCGCCTATCAAAATGCCGTTAAACAACACCAATTCCCAAGCTCTGAACACAGTTTTTAATTATGCAGATAGTCAACACCATCGAAGTTCTACGTCCCACCATCAACACTTGGAAAGCCGCAGGTTACAGCATTGCCTTTGTACCAACGATGGGTAATTTGCACGCGGGGCATTGCCAGTTAGTTAAACTAGCTAAACAAAAAGCCGATAAAGTCGTGGTCAGTATTTTTGTTAATCCTACCCAATTTGGCGTGGGTGAAGATTTTGACAGCTATCCGCGTACTGAAACCCAAGACCAAGAAAAACTGCAAGCCATAGAAACCGATTTATTATTTCTACCCGCTGTTGCCGAAATGTACGCTCCCGATGCAAAAACCGTTATCAGCGTGGCAGGACTATCAACCATTCATTGTGGCGCGTCACGCGTTGGACATTTTGATGGTGTGGCAACAGTGGTTTGCAAATTATTCAATATGGTGCAACCGACGATTGCTTTATTCGGGCTAAAAGATTTTCAGCAACTGGCGGTGATTCGCATCATGGTCAAGGATTTGAATATTCCTGTGGACATCATCGGTGTGGAGACAGTACGCGAAGCCAACGGCTTAGCCATGAGTTCAAGAAACGCTTATTTGACCCCAGAACAACAAAAAATCGCACCGTTGCTGTATCAATCTTTGTGCGTAGCGCGTGCAACGATTATAGCGGGCAATGATTACGCAGCAATAGAGCAGCAAACAGTATCTTTTTTACAGCAAGCAGGTTTTGCACCTGAGTATTTTCGCATTTGCCGTAGTAGCGATTTAGCCCCCGCTCAGTCCGATGATATTGATTTGGTATTATTAGTAGCAGCAAAACTAGGGAAAACACGTTTAATTGATAACCTGTATTTTTCTAAATAACGGCTGTTACACTGTTCTAAGAGTGGTAGTTCTAACTTGGAATACTAAAAATCGATAAAGATACTATCATCAGCACAATAAAAAAATCGTTAAGCTTTTTCGTGCGTAAATCATTTGACTTGACCACCAGTTGAATTTGAGATTTATGCTGAATTTAAGCCTGTAATGACGCAAAAATAGCCTTTTAAATTTTATAGGTGATGCACATGAATAATTCACGGATTATCTTACTGATCGTTATGATCAGCGCGATAGCTGGTTTTTTCTACCTTGGTGGACAACAGTTTTTAAGCTTAGCCGCACTTAAAGGACAACAGACTAGCATTGTCGATTTTTATCATACCCAGCCCCTGCAAGCCTTGGCTAGCTATGCCTTGCTTTATATTGCAGTGACTGCCTTATCGTTACCTGGTGCGACTATTTTGACCTTGGCAGGTGGGGCTATTTTTGGCTTATTTTGGGGAACGGTGATCGTTTCTTTTGCCTCAACTATCGGGGCTAGTTTGGCATTTTTAAGTGCGCGATTTTTATTTAGAGACACAGTACAAGCGAAGTTCGGTGAACATCTTAAGACTATTAATGAAGGTATAGAACGCGATGGCGAATATTATTTATTCACTTTGCGACTTGTGCCGTTGTTTCCTTTTTTTATGATTAATTTATTGATGGGCTTAACTACGCTAAACATCAGAAGTTTTTACGGAATCAGTCAGCTAGGAATGTTGGCAGGAACGCTGGTGTATGTAAATGCAGGCACACAACTAGGTAAGTTGGATTCTTTATCGGGCATCTTATCGCCTATTTTGGTCGGTTCATTTGTTTTATTAGGTTTATTTCCACTGATTGCTAAAAAATTTACTTGCCGTTGGATGAAAAAGTAAAACAGATTTTGGCACTTATCAGCACTAAGCGATTCCAGTATGTGATTCAGTTGATTGAGCAGTATAAACACGACAACAGCGGCGTGATGGTGTTTCAAAACCAGCAGATTCAAGGGCTGAAACTGGAATTGAAACTGCTAGAAAATCGTTTGAATGACAAAACCGACACCCAAGCGGACTTGGAGCGGCAAATCAATGAATTCAACAGCGATGTGTGCGGCGTTTAGGCAGTTTGATTGAAGCGATTTTGAAAAAACGCGCTGAATTGTTCAGTCATGACACCGCCGAACAGCAAGAAGCCCAACAGGATTATGAAAACTTTGAACAGAGTTACCAGCAACAACTCCAAGACGCGCCGCAGACGTTAACGCCAGAAGAGCAACAGCAACTCAAAGCCGCGTATCGCAAAGCCAGCCGTTTATGTCATCCTGATAAACTCGCCGATGAATTTAAAGCCCAAGGCACAGAGTTTTTTTAAAGCACTCAATGATGCCTATCGCCGCCAAGATTTACAGCGCGTTCTGGATATTTTGCACTCGCTAGAAACTGGCGCGACTTTAAGCACAGCCTCCGATAGCATTACTGACAAAGCGATATTACAAAGCAAAATAGCCGCCTTACGCGAACGCATTGCCGCGTTAGAAGCCGATATACAACGCCTGCAAGCCGATGAAACTTATTTGTGTATGCAGACTATTACCAGCAAAGATGATTATTTTGCTGACCTAGAGCAAGGCTTACGGGCTGAACTGGGGGCGTTGATAGCGCGGTAAGTTGGGGTTCGTAAACTCACCCCAAGCTATTAATCAATGAAACTGCTGTAAAAATTTCAGGTCATTTTCAAAAAATAACCGTAAATCATTAATGCCATAACGCAGCATTGCCAAGCGTTCAACGCCCATGCCAAACGCAAAACCGCTGTAGCGTTCGCTATCAATATTGACTGCTTTAAATACTTCTGGATGTATCATGCCGCAACCCATGACTTCTAACCAACCTGTGTGACTACAGACGCGGCAACCTTCACCGCCACACATTACGCATTCAATATCGACTTCTGCGGACGGTTCAGTAAATGGAAAATACGACGGACGGAAGCGGACTTGAATATCTTTCTCAAAAAATGCGCGTAAAAACTCATAAACCACGCCTTTTAAATCGGCAAAACTGACATCGGTATCGACTAAAAAGCCTTCCACTTGGTGAAACATCGGTGTGTGGGTAATATCAGAATCACAACGGTACACGCGACCAGGTGCAATCACTTTTAATGGAGGTGTTTCCGATTCCATGACCCGAATCTGTACGGGTGAGGTGTGGGTTCTTAATACCCGATGCGCGTCAAAATAAAAAGTGTCGTGCATAGCACGCGCTGGATGATGCGCGGGAATATTTAAGGCTTCAAAATTGTGATAATCATCTTCAATTTCAGGGCCTTCGACCACTTGAAAACCCACACTGGCAAAAATTTTATTGATGCGTCTTAGCGTGGTAGTGACAGGATGCAAACCAGCCACTGCTTGACCACGACCTGCTAACGTGACATCTATGCGTTCACTGGCTAGTCGTGCAGTCAGTGCCGCTGATTCCAATTCGGTTTTTTTGGCTTCCAGTTGCGTTTGAAAACTGTCTTTGGCTTGATTGATCACTTGCCCAACAGCGCGGCGTTGTTCTGGATCAAGTTTACCGAGTTCTTTCATTTGTTCGGTAAACAAGCCTTTTTTACCTAAATAATGCACACGCACGGCATCAAGCTGTATCAGGTCGGAGGCAGCAGCAAGCTCTTGTAAGGCTTGTGCGAGAAGTTCATCTAGGGATGTGGACATATTGTGTGTCGCTGTGTGTTAAAAAGCTGGTAATTTTATCATGAGATTGCAAAATGAGCGTCACAGAACACGCGTGTTCAATAATTCTCATGATAACGCTAAGCAGCCATATAAAAATGTAAAACAAAGGGATACCAGATATTTTATTTTTACGGTATTCTTACTTAAATATCAATCGCTAACAACGTCTTTTTGTTTTCAGCAACAATCCATTAATAATATGAGGTGAGTTATGAATACCCTAAAAAAATCGATTACCGTTTCTTTATTGCTTAGCTTTTTTTTGGCAATGCCCGTTTTGGCGGTTGATAAAGCAGCAGGCGAACAAAAAGCTACTAACTGTACAGGTTGTCACGGCGCAAAAGGTGAAGGTAGTACGCAATTTCCTAGTTTAGCCGCCCAGCAAGCGACTTATATCGTTATTCAATTGAAAGCATTTAAGGCGGCAAGCCGCAACAGTCCTATCATGCAACCTATAGCGGCGGATTTGAGTGATGCGGACATGGATAATTTGGCGGCTTATTTTTCTAGCCTACCTGCCGCTAAAGCGGGCGGTGATGCTACTTTGGCTAAGACAGCACAAACTAAATCGGCGATGTGCATGGGTTGTCATGGTGAAAACGGCGTGGGTAATGGGCAGTTTCCCCGCTTAGCAGGTCAACAACCTGATTACTTGATTAAGCAATTAACCAGCTTTAAAGAAGGTTCGCGTAAAAATGGTCACATGCAGGCAATTGCAGGATCAATTTCTGAAGAGGATATTAAGGCGTTAGCGGCTTATTTTGGCTCTTTATAATTTCTGGGAGTAGCTAAGCAACCGCTCATGCTTCGACGAACTCGGTACGAACGCTTTAATCTACTTCCCTCCTAGTTAATCTTTAAAGTAGAACAACGGATAACATCCCTTCAAGGGATGTTATCCGTGCAATTCTATTTTGTCATTCAGTCAGTTTCATTAAAAGTTGATTTTAAAATAAATCGACTTATAGTTGCTCAACTAAAACAGTAACCGATAGGTATTTTTATGCAGCATTTTCGTCTTTCTTTTATCGTAACAGCAGTTTGTTTAGCCGCCGCGCTTTTTTGGGGTGGATTAATGGGCGCGTTTATCGCCATTATTCTAGGTGTTTTGGAAGTGAGTTTATCATTTGATAACGCTGTGGTGAATGCCTCCATTCTAAAACGCATGGATGAACGCTGGCAGCAGTACTTTCTAACCTACGGTATTTTGGTCGCGGTCTTTGGAATGCGCTTAATATTCCCTATCGCGATTGTTTCTGTCGCGACAGGCATGGGCTTTTTCGGCGTGGCGGAAATGGCATTACACAATCCCGCCACTTATGCAGAACATTTAAATCACGCTCATGTCGAAATTGCCGCCTTTGGTGGTATGTTTTTGCTAATGGTATTTTTCTCGTTCATTTTTAACTCTGAGAAAGAATTGCATTGGCTAGGCTATATCGAAGAAAAATTATCTGATTTCGGTAAACTCGAATCCATCGAAGTGATACTATCATTGGGATTATTACTGTTAATTAATCATTGGCTACCCGAACCTATCCGTTTTGAAGTGTTAATGGCAGGTGTCGGCGGGGTGATGCTATATGTTGTCGTTGGCAGTATGGCGGCTTTATTTGAAGATGAAGAAGAAGGCGAAGAACTTGCCAATGCTTTGAAAAAAGGCAGTGCGATGAGCTTTTTATACCTTGAAGTGTTAGACGCATCGTTTTCATTTGATGGTGTTATCGGCGCGTTTGCGATTACTCAAGACGTGGTTATCATCATGCTAGGTTTAGCGATTGGTGCAATGTTCGTGCGGAGTTTAACTGTCTACTTAGTGCGTCAAGGCACGTTGGATGAATATGTATTTTTAGAACATGGAGCACATTACGCCATTGGTACACTAGCGGCTATCATGTTAATCAGCATGGTTCATGAAATTCCAGAAGTCATCACTGGTTTAGTCGGTGCGGTATTAATCGCGCTATCGGTTTATTCCTCTATTTTATATAAAAGACAAAACGCTGCATAACGGCTAATACGCAGTAAAGTTGGATTTACATACCAAACCCAACTTTACCGCGTTGTGTGTAAGCGCGAATAAATTCGCACCTACTTACAGCAATCACACATTCTTTGCTGCTGCTTCCTGACGACGCTTTTCAAGTAGCGCGAAATCTTTTACCTTTTTCTCACCCAGATACGACCACGCATAGCCTTCTTGTATCATAGTTTCATTGATTGAGACAGACTCATTGCCAGTGTATAACCAGCCAAGAATTCTGCCAAATTTCTCGGTACTATCGGGTTTTTCAGTTTTAATACGGATGTTCTCAGCGTCTTTTAATCGGGTTTTTAACCATTCTTTAGCTTCCAAGCCAAGTTTTTTTTCGTAAACATCTTTAGTGCGACTTTCAGGCGTATCTATGCCTGCCAGACGAACCATCTTATGAATGGCGACATCAAATCCTAAATCAATGTCTATTTCAATAGTGTCACCATCGACTACTCTATATAAGCGCGATACTTTGTATTCGTACATGAGCTATTCCTGTTTTGTGGGTGTGGGTTGATTTTTCAAACTGCTTTTTACTTCAGGCGGCATATAATTTTCATCATGCTTGGCTAATACTTCTTCGGCAATAAACACGCCTTTGTCATTGAGTTTGCCATGCGCGACAATGCCCTGACCTTCACGAAATAAATCGGGCAATATGCCAGTGTATTCAACCGTGACTTCTTTGCTAAAGTCGGTGAGTTTAAAACGTACCATCATGCCATCATTCGGGCGTTCGACTGTGCCTTTAATCACCATGCCACCTAAACGAAATAACGCGTCTTTGGGAGCTTTACCATCGATAACATCGGTGGTAGAAAAAAAGTACATCAAGTTTTCATTAAACGATTTAAGGGCAAAGGCAGTGGCAATACTCGCACCGATAACCATTAAACCGATGAGTATTAAGCGTTGTTTTCTAGCAGGTTTCATTTTTCTAACCGTTGTTGCTTAAGAGATAAAGAGCGCAAAAGTTGTTTGCGTTGCCAGATTGGAATAATGATATTGGCAAGCAAAACAACCAGCGTTAGCCCATAAGAAGTCCACACATAAAAGGCGTAACCACCCATTGCCAAAAATTCAGCTAAGCTGTTAAAAGTCATGATTGCTTCTCCTGTAACAGTGTTTTCACCCATTGCGCATTGCGTTCACGCTGTAATAATTCGACTCGCGCCCGTTGCAACATGGCAATGACATAATATATTTTAAAGGATAATGCCATTAATAACAGCGGCACTAGCATAGTGACATGAATTGACGGCTTATCCATTTTAGTTACCGTCGGACCTTGATGCAGGGTATTCCACCATTCGACTGAATAATGAATAATGGGAATATTGACCACGCCGACTAACGCTAAAATGGCAATCGCTTTGGAAGCGACACGCTTGTCATCTATCGCACCATACAAACCAATCACGCCCAGATACAAAAACAATAAAATCAGTTCGGAGGTGAGCCGCGCATCCCACACCCACCACGTTCCCCACATCGGTTTTCCCCATAATGAGCCAGTCACTAAGGCAATGAAGGTGAAACTTGCACCAATCGGCGCACTGCTAATTGCAACCACTTCCGCCAATTTAATGCGCCATATTAAGCCAATACCGCCAGCAACTGCCATGACGATATAAATAAACAGCGACATCCACGCGCTAGGCACATGAATATAAATAATGCGATAACTATCACCTTGCTGATAATCAGAGGGGGCTAAATATAAGCCGCCATACAATCCAGCAGCGGTTAATAACACAAAAATCACCACTAGCCACGGCATTAATTTTTCGCTAAGCGCGTAAAAATGAGGTGGTGAAGCCATGCGGTGAAAAAAACGAACGACAGGGTCTGGAATTAAAAACATGAGGTATCAATAAGATTCAGAGTAAAAAATTTGCAGGCGAATTTTCTTGCCCAACCTAGACGGTTTTAGTTAAGCCGTCGCTACTATGGCATTATAACGTAACAGCATTTTGATTTTTGCTGAAATTAAGACCTTCGATGTTTTTAAAACCTCGAAGGTTTGAGTTATTTATACTCGCCGACTTGTTGCTAACAACCTACTGTTATTTAATTTGCTCAATAATGCCATCCAGTTCTTCTAAGCTGGAATAGGTAATCACTACTTTTCCCGTGCCGTTGTCTTTGTGATCGATAACCACTTTCGCGCCGAGTTTGGCGGTTAAATCGTCTTGTAAACGCACAGTGTCATGATCTATCACTTTTACTTTAGACGGTTTTGGGTCTAGCTGTAGGTCTCTAATTAAACGTTCAGCCGCCCTGACGGTTAGACCGTCTTTGACTATTTTACGCGCCGTTTCGATTTGCTTATTACCATCCAAAGCAAGTAAAGCGCGGGCGTGTCCCATGTCTAACTGCTTATTAATTAACAGCGTTTTTACCTCAGACTGTAAGTCGATAAGTCTTAATAAGTTGCTGACGGTAGCGCGAGATTTTCCAATAGCATCAGCAATTTGTTGATGAGTCATGGAGAATTCTTCCAATAAGCGTTTTAGCGCGTCGGCTTCTTCCAATGGATTAAGGTCTTCACGTTGAATATTTTCAATGAGCGCGATTGCCATTGCCGCGTGGTCATCAACGTCTTTTATCACCACTGGCACCTCGGCTAAGCCCGCCAATTGTGCGGCTCGCCAACGTCGTTCACCTGCAACAATTTCGTATTGATTGTGAGCGATGGAACGCACTACGATAGGTTGAATAATGCCTTGAGCTTTAATCGAATTAGCTAAGTCTTGCAACTTTTCTGGATTAATATCTTTGCGCGGCTGATATTTGCCGCGCTGTAGATATTCGATAGGTAGCGTTTCTAGGGCATGATGTCTTTCTTGAGTCGTGGAAACATCGCCTAACAAAGCGTCTAACCCGCGCCCTAACCCACGTTTTTTTACATTCATAATGTTGGTTTGTCTATGTTGAGAGTGCGCACCAATGTTTCAAAGTCATCCAGCAAGGCTTTTAAAACTTCTGCTTCTTTAATTAGATTGGCGTTTTCTGTTTGTATCGCTTTAACGAACACGGCTGGTTCTGTTTCTTTGGTGAAAACATCGACTAACAAGGCTTCCAGCCCACGCCCTAAGCCACGTTTTTGCGCAGTCATGATTTTTCTTTTTTCATCATTTCGCTGACTAAGGCAATATATGCCAACGCACCACGCGAGGATTTATCGTAGCTTAACACGGGTAAACCATGACTGGGGGCTTCGGCTAAACGAATATTTCTGGGAATACAGGTATGAAATACTTTATCACCAAAATAGCGCAATAATTGCTCAGACACGTCTTTTGTCAAACGGTTTCTATCATCGTACATAGTGCGCAAAATACCTTCCAAATGTAATTTTGGATTCACCGTGTCCTGAATATTTTTCAGCGTGGTCATTAATGCCGATAAACCTTCCAGCGCGTAATATTCGCATTGCATCGGAATTAATAAACTGTCAGCGGCGACCATAGCATTGAGTGTCAGCATATTTAAAGACGGCGGACAATCAATCAAAATAAAGTCATAGTTAGCTTTTATCGGCAATAAGGCATCGGCTAATCGTTGTTCTTTACGCGTAGCCTGCATTAATTCGACTTCGGCAGCGGTCAAATCTGAATTACCCGCTATTACCGAAAAACCAATAGCGGGTAGTTCAATAATAGTTTCACTTGCTGGCACCGATGCCATTAATAATTCATAACTGGAATGCTGAATATCATGTTTATCGATACCACAACCCATAGCTGCATTGCCTTGTGGATCAAGGTCTACAAGTAATACACTGCGCTTGGCGGCTGCCAACGATGCCGCAAGATTGACACTGGTTGTTGTTTTTCCTACGCCACCTTTTTGATTGGTGACGGCAATGACTTTGCCCACGTTTTTACCTCAGACGAATGGTTTTTACTTTAATGGCGGCTATTTTAACGGATTTTTATCATTGCCGTGCGTGGGATGTATCGCATCGAAATTGTGGAGGCGTTAAAAGTATCGATTAGAGCGAATGGATGGACATAGCTTTATGGCTATCGCTTATTGCGTTGCCTGTCACACACTGCTACTTTTTGCTACCTCATCGGTGAAACAAGCAAAAATCACCTTTTGAATATAATCTGTCAGCTGTGATTTTTTTGCTGAATTGCAAAGTTTAAAGATTGCCTAATAATCAGTTAGTAATAGTTGGCTGAAATATTAAAAATATGCCAAAATGAAAGCCCTCATTAAGAGTAATAATAACTAGAAATTAGGACAAAAATCATGTATCCCCAGTTAAAATATAATCGTACCCATTTGTTGATAGTCAGTCTTTGTCTTTTATCAGGATGCTCATCGATGGGTGTTCAGGATGATAAAAATGATATTTGTTATACCTTTCGAACTCAATTAAGAGACTCGGAACACTATTACACACAATCGGTTGTTGAAGGTGCTCTCATCGGTGGACTTGTTGGTGCCGCCACAGGCGCAGCCACTGCGGCTATCAGCGGTGGTAATATTGGTGCAGGGGCAGCAATAGGTGGTGGTATTGGTGCAATAGGTGGTGGTATTGGTGGTTATTATAATGCCAAACAAAAAGATATAGCTGATGAACAAGCATTAGCCGCATCAGTACGCAATGATATTCTGGCGGCAAATGGCGAAATCGACCGAACATCCTTGGCATTTGCCAAATTGCGTGATTGCCGTTTTGCCGCAGCTGAACGCATAAAATCGGAATTTAAGGCGGGGCGTATACCGCGTGATGCCGCCATCAAACAACTTAACCAGCTAAAAGCTCAGTTTGACGAAGATATTACAATTGCTGGGGAATTAGGTTCTAAAATGAGCAAACAGATGACTGAATTCCAAGATGCTAACAATAAGATTTTAGACAAAAACCCCAACGCAAAAGCGATTCTGTACGCTGAAAAAGCCAATACTACTCAAATTACCCCAGAAGTATTTCTAACCAAAGAAGCTAAAAAGTTTAAAAAGAAAACTAAAAAGACTAAAACACCTTCATCACAAAGTGCCATAGTGGTTAGCCAATCCTCTGCCGTAAAACCCGCCGCTGTTGAAGTAGCCCATGTGACTGAGACTAATCAAATCAAACAAAAAGCCTTCGTTGATCAAATTGATAAAGCAAAAGCTCAAGCCAAAGTGGCTTTTGCTCTGGAAGGTGCTGTCGGTCTGATTACTCCAGAGAGTATGCTCTGTGGACTTTAGTCATCGGCTTTGGATCACTTTTCTTGCCAGTCTGATTGGACTGGCAAGTTTCATTGGGCTGGCTTTTTACTTGGGCTACTTTGATAAAAATGGTTTTACTAGCTTGCATCAAAATACAAGCGTAACCAGTACCAACGAAGTAAAACAAGCTACGCCAGAAGTATTTGCTTCACCCGCCGTTGCTACAATCGACAGTGTACCTGTTCAAGCCGCTATTAGTCCCGTCGAACCAACAACAGACACGGCAAAACCACTCGATGCACCCGATGAAACTCCTACGCCCAGACCAGAAACAGGTCTACATACCGCTGCAATCAATCAAGTTGCGCTAACGCATGATGGTCGCTTACTGACGGTTTCTGATGATAAAACCGCCCGCTTATGGTCAGCGGATACCACAGGCGATCCGCAAGTATTGCGTGTACCCATTGGATCGCGTAATGAAGGCACGCTGTACACAGTAGCGACTTCGCCCACTAAAAACAGCGCGGTAGTTGGTGGTTCAACAGGTATAGACTGGGATAAAGCGGGATCGGTGTACGGTTTTGATCTTAACACGGGCAAAATTACAGGGCGTATTACAGGTATTCAAGGCACGATTCGAGTATTAACGTATTCACAAGATGGACGTTATCTGGCTATCGGTTCAGGTTCTGGCTGGTTACGCATTATTGATATTGAAGGCAAATCACTGGCAATGGATGCGTCAATTTGTGAGGATATGCTAGTCGCTGCTAAATTTTTGCGTGATGGTCGTTTAGTCACCGCTTGCTTGGATGGACAACTGCAACTTTTCGATGCCAGTTTTCATCCGCAAGCCAACTATAAATTTCCAGAGCAACAACGTCCTTGGCGTTTTGCCGTTTCCCCCAAAGAAGACCAAATTGCAGTCGGTTCGCTGGACGCAGCAAAAATCACCGTTTTTTCCTTAGCCGATTTAAAACCTGTGACGGAATTAACAGGTGATAACCAACAACGCGGCAATCTATCAGTAGTCGCTTGGACAGGTGATTCAATCGCTGGCGCAGGAACTTATGGCAATGCTCAAGGCATCAAATATTTGCGGGTTTGGAATACTGTCAATAAACAAGCCCAAGAATCACCGTTAGCAGAAGATACTGTTACCGACTTAACGCCGCTTGCTAATGGCAAATTGGCTTATGTCACCGCAGAGCCAGCTATCGGTATTGTTGATTTAACGGGAACTAAATCAAGCACCCGCAAACGCTCTATTGCTGATTTTAGAGATGCGTTTGAAGGCACGTTTGCAGTATCAGAAGATGGCGCGACGGTGGATTTTGGTTTGCAACAAAAAGGACGTAATCCGCTGCGCTTCAATTTAGTTAATCGAACTTTAGTGCATGACTTAGCCGTGCGTACTGATATGCACAAGCCTGTCATTCCTGCCGCGTTGATCAATTGGCGCAATGCCACTCACACTGCATTAAATTCAACACCTGTTGCATTGGATCAAAACGAACAAAGCCGTTCAGCCGCAAGTTTGACTGAAAATGACAGCACTGTCATTGGTGCAGATTTTTCTGTGCAATATTGGCAAACGGGCAAACTCATTTGGCATATTGCTGTTCCTAGCTCCGCATGGGCAGTTAATTTAAGCAAAAATGGTCGCTTTGTATTGGCGGCATTAGGTGATGGTACGCTACGTTGGTACGACACTAAAGATGGACGCGAATTGCTCGCTCTACTGGTCAATACTGATGAACGCTGGATTGCATGGACTCCCGAAGGTTATTTTGACCACAGTGACGGTGCGGCAAGCATGATTGGCTATCATGTCAATCAAGGCAAAAAAGACAGTCCAAAATTCATACTCTCTGAGCAAATTCATGAACGCTTTTATCGTCCAGATTTGATAGGCAAAACTATTTTAGAAAACGCGCCACCCACACCCACACCTACAGCCACTAATCCCAGCGACGCAAAAGAAGTGGTCGCCGAACATCATGCTCCCTCAGTAAGATTAGTCTCTTGGTGTGTACAAGATAAATGCACCGAGGTGAATTCTGTCGATGAAATTCCGCAAACGCGCAGTATCGATTCGGCAGAAATCAGATTGCGCTTCGCATTAAAAGATGCGGGTGGCGGTATTGGTAACGTAGTCATACGCCGTAATAAAGCGACTGTTACCACGCGTACCTTGCGCAGTAGCGAAATAACTAAAAATAGAGCGGCAGAATCTATTGTCGAAGAAAAAGTATTATTAGAATCAGGTGATAATTTAATCACCGTAACCGCATTCGATGCTGACCAAACTATCGATGCGGGTGAAGCAATACGCCTACCCATACACTACGAAGCCTCAACCGCTCCTGACGCGCCAACTTTATATATTGTCAGCATTGGTATCGATCAATATGCTGCTACCGAATTGCCAAAATTAGATAATGCGGTCAATGATGCGAAAGGCATTATTGATAGCTTAGTCAGTAGTACCCGTGGTTTATTTGCTGCTGTCAAACCAGTCGCACTATTAAATGAACAAGCAGGGCTTAGCAAAATAAAACAGGCATTAACTCAGATTGGTAAAGATGCAAAACCAAATGATTTAGTGGTTTTATTTCTAGCAGGTCATGGTATTTCCATAGACGGGCGTTATTATTTTATGCCCCACGATGCAAAATTAAGCGGTAACATCAAAGAGCAAATAAAAGCTACCGCACTCACCCAAAAAATGCTATCCGATTTACTATCCGCCTTACCAACGTCTCGTGTAGCGGTGTTGATAGATTCTTGTAACGCAGGAGCTTTTGCTGTGATGGGTAGCGTGGTACAAAATTCCTCACGCGAACGGGCGTGGACAGGATCACTCGCGCAAAACACAGGTCGATTTGTGTTAGCGGGAACAAGTACAGAACAAGAAGCATTGGATGGCATTAATGGTCACGGTGTTTTTACGGCGGTGTTGTTGGAAGGACTAAGCGGCAAAGCGGATCAAGAAGTGAGTGGAAATAACGATCATCGCATCAATATTTTTGAATTGCAAAAGTACACCAGCCAACGAGTCCCCGAAGAAGCGCACAAAATTTCGCCTGAACACGCACAAAATGTCAGTGGATTTTTTGCTGGATCGGATTTTTTTGATCTTACGGTATCGAAACCCTGAGTGATTGAATGACAAGAATGTCGTTGCCACTTGACTACTAATTTACAATCCTTGTGCTACTATTCCAATACGGTTAAAGGATAAATGAAGGTCTAAATGAATACGCCATTTCCCCTATTTTCACAAAAGCTGTTAGTTATCGCTGTGTCCGCTGTTTTGGGTATGTGGGGAGCTTCTGTTGCTAACGCGGTATCGACCATTGTGATGGATGGTACGACAGGAACAGCAGGTGCGGTTACAATCCCAGCAACGACAGTTCCCGTAGCGGGTACATACACTATCGATGGAGCTACTAATGGCACACTAAATGGTTCTAATCTATTCTTTAGTTTTAGTCAGTTTGGTATAGGGGCAGGTGATACTGCATTATTTCAATGTACTACTTGCGCTAACAACACAACTAACGTGATTAGTCGCGTGACGGGAGCTAATCCTTCTGTCCTTAATGGTGCTATTACATCCTCTATAGGAGTAATCATAGGCACCACAACTGGCACAATCACCTTCGCCAATTTTTGGTTTTTTAATCCAAACGGTGCGACTTTAAATCCAGCAGTCAATTTCACTTTTCCCCGTGGTTTGCTTACTCAAACTGGAACACCAAGCGTGAACATTGGTGATAAAGCCGACAGGGTGATTTTTAATACTGGTGCGGTATTTGGCTTAACAACAAGCCCAACTGACTCCACACTAACTGTCCCAATAAGAACTCAATCCCCTACTCCAACATCCTTCGGTTATCCTGCACCTGTTATTACACCCGTACCAGTATCAACACCAACAGCCGAGCCAACACCAACAGTTGTTATTGAAGCTCCACCGTTACGAATATCACCACAAGGCGATATTTCTATGGTAGTGGCAAATCAACCTGTTCTAACAGTCGCTATTCCGCCGTTACCTAAAAGTATGAATCCCTGTGATAGTGACGGTCAAAGTACGTTAATTTCTAAGGGCGTAGCCAATTATGTTCCCCAAACGAGTTCTCAAGTCCCTCAATCAATAGTCGGAACAACAACGGGGGCAACGTCTTTGACATCGATAGAACAAACACCCGCTTCGACCTCGAATGAATCGGACGACTGTCTGTGAGGATACACATGAAAACAAGCCATAAAGCTCCATCAAGTCACAACGTTTTCGGCACCTATTTGGTGAGTGGTATAACGGTTCTGGCGAGTTGTTGCGTAACACCTGTAGCGATGAGTGAGCCAAATTTTTCTACGGTGGGTAACGCTATTTCTGGTCAGGGTCTACAGTCGCCGAATGCAGTGATTGTCAATAATCCAACCAATCTCAGTCAAAAACCCCTGAATACGCCTGACTATCGACCTCGTAAATCAACTGATGGTTTTGTTCTACCCCCCGCGCCAAAACCTTTGTCAATAGTAGAAGGGGGGCGAGTGTCGCTAAAGACCATCACGTTTACGGGCAATACGGTTTTTGGTAATGATGAGCTACAAGCAATTGCGCGACCTTTTTTAAATCGTTCATTAACGGCTCGCGATTTGGAAGAATTACGCAGCCGCATTAACACAGCCTATGTTGATGCAGGGTATATTAATTCGGGAGCGATTATTTCCCCACAATCAGCCGCCAGCGGTATGTTGCAAATTAAGATCATCGAAGGAAATTTAACGGAAGTGCGTTTGGAAGGCATGGGACGACTGCGTGAAGACTATGTTCGCGATCGCTTACTCATCGGTACGGGTTCGCCGCTTAATTTTAAAAATTTGCAAGAAAAGTATCAATCGTTACTGGGCGATCCGTTAATTGAACGCTTAAATGGTAGTCTTCTACCAGGAAAACACTCAGGCGAGAGTATATTAACGGTAAAAGTAACTAGAGCGCGTCCTTATCAACTCTATGCGGATGCTGACAATTACACGACTCCTGTAATAGGTGGTTACACTGGACGCGTCGGTGGTTGGGTAGACAATTTGTCAGGCTTTGGTGAACGTGTTGATGCCAACTTTATAGTCACTGGGGGATCATTGGGTGGTAATGTGGGCATTGATGTGCCGCTGAATGCTTATGACACCCACGCGACTTTTCGTTATAGCAATAGCAGTTATTCGCTGATAGAAAAACCGATTAACCAATTAGACATAAAGACCACAGTTGTCGGTTATGAAGGTGGCTTGAGTCAACCTGTTTATCGCAGTGCAGGAATTGAATTAAAAGCAGGTGTCAATTTTTCAGTGCGTGAAAGTGATTCAACAGTACTAGGTGAACCTTACTCTTTTACTGAGGGCTTGCCTTTTGGCGTGGGTAAGACAAAAGTTACCGCGTTACGGCTTTGGCAACAATATATACAACAGAGTGAGAATAATGTATTTGTCGCCCGTTCGACCTTTAATACAGGATTAAACGCACTAGGTGCGACTATTCAAAATGATAGTTTACTGCCTAGCGGTGAATTTTTCAGTTGGCTAGGACAATCACAATACAGTCATCGTGTCATGGATAATGGGGCGCAAGTTGTCTTAAAAGGCGTGGTACAACAGGCAGCAGACTCGCTGTTACCACTAGAGCGTTTTGCTGTGGGTGGCGTGTACAGTGTGCGTGGTTATCGAGAAAATTTTTATGTCAGAGACAACGGTTTTAGTACAGGATTGGATTTTCGTTATCCGCTATTTGGTGGTGAACCCAAAGCTGAACAAAGTCTATTTTTAATTCCTTTTATGGATTATGGTGGCGCGTGGAATAACCCAACTCAATCAAACACAGCCCCAAAAAAAGATTATCTGCATTCAGTGGGGCTTGGGCTGAACTGGCATTACAGTCATGTGAATACTGAGTTTTTTTGGGCGCATGACATTGCTGGAGTAAAAGCAGGCGGACATAATATTCAAGACGACGGTATTCATTTTAAAGTAGGCTTGGTTGCGTTTTAATTTAGGAAATATATTCATGGAAAAATTATTTCTCTTAGTCATGCTGGCTTTTTTAACAGTAAACCCGCTGTTGCTTGTCGTTGCCGCGCCACTTGAAAAACAAACAACCAGTAATCGTGAACCCTCCGCTGACTTTAAAAAAAAACTGGTATTGGGTGAAAACTACCGTGACCAAGGTAATTATGTGTTAGCGGCAAAACAGTTTGAAGCTATCAAAGCGCAAGCTGAAAAAAATGGCGATAAATTAACACAAGCAATGGCAACTGCTGCATTAGGTTATAACTACTATTTGGCTAGAGACAATATTAAAGCCCGAAGGCTGTTAGAACAAAGTGCCGTGTTAGCAACACCACTCAACTCCCCTGCCCTGTCCTCACTTATTGAAGATTATTTAGGGATGTTATACCTGAGTTTGCAACTGCCTGACCAAGCCGCTACTCATTTTTCCACCGCTTTAAAAGCCGCTCAACTCACTCAGAATGAGGATTTAATTGCGGGTATTCGTGTTAATCAAACTAAATTGGAATCGAATGCTGCAAACCGTTTGAGTCTATTGGAGGATATTAGCGTTGAAGTATTAAAGCTGAACGATACCGCCATCAAAATAAAATTATTGCTCGCTATGGGTGAACAGTTGTTGGCAATTCCTGTCACCGATTTAAAAGTTCCACAACAACAAACGTTATTTAAAGAAAGTTACCAAATACTCAATAACGCCTATCAATTGGCAGAAACCTATCACCAAACTCGACTTCGTTCACAAGCGGAAGGCTATTTGGCACAGCTCTATGGCGCACAAAATAAAAATAAAGATGCTCTGCTGTGGCTAGATAGAGCGATTTTTGATGCGCAACAAGTCGGTGCAACGGATTTATTAATGCAATGGGAATTGCAAAGTGGCAAATTATTACACGCTGACGGCGACATCAATGCTGCTTTGCAAGCCTACCAACGTGCCGCTAAACATTTGGCTGATATTCGTTACAGCTTACCCGCTACTTTTCATGACGGTCATTCATCCATTAAAGAAGTTGTTGATCCTATTTATCGTGGGATAGCAGATATTTTGCTACTACAAGCGACTACAGCCACATCCAGTGACGTAAAACAAAGTTTATTAAAAGCCGCCATTGATGCAATGGAAGCCATTAAACAAGCCGAGCTAGATGATTTTTTCAATGATCGTTGCTTGATTGATGCTGACGCTATCCTTAATTTAAAAGACGCTCTACTACCTGACATTGCTGTTATTTATCCCATCATCTTGTCTGACCGTGTGGAGTTATTGCTTCGCATGGGTGATAGCACACAATTTGAGCAAAGATCGGTAGCAGTATCCTCTATTGATGTCAGCGACACGACAACAGAAATAGCACAGTATTTGCGTGATGGTGAGGGCAACTATCGCCCTGCTTCGCGCAAACTTTATGGCTGGTTACTTAAAGCTTACGATGACACACTAAAAGCAAAAGGCATTACCACCGTTGTTTATGTCCCCGATGGTTTATTGCGTCAAGTGCCGTTTGCTGCGTTACTCAACGGCAAAAAATTTGCCATTGAAGACTACGCTATCGTGACTTTACCTTGGTTAAAACTAAAAAAACCTATCTTAAACGATAAAAAACCGCACGCACTCATTGCCGCTCTCAGTAAGCCAGACGGGGCTTCAATTGACGAATTGTTACAGGGTTCTTTCAGTGTGCTTGAGGGTGAACGTGGTATCACTGAGGTCACTGAATTACCAACCATAACAGTTGAGAGTACAAAGCTCAAGTTGACACGCGATTTGCTAGTGCAAGAACTAAGTCTTCCCAGTATTAATAATGAAGTCGCAGATTTACAAAAAAATATGGACAATACAACCTTATTAAACCAAACATTTACCTATCAAGGACTTAAAGAATCAGTAGGAACAGGTGATTATTCGATTGTTCATATTGCATCACACGGCTATTTTGGCAAAAGTGCCGCTGATAGCTTTGTAATGACATACAACCATAATCTTAAATTGCGTGATTTTCAGTCCATACTGAGTAACAAAAACATTAAGAATAACCCGATTAATTTATTGACCCTAAGTGCTTGTCAAACTGCTAGTGGCGATGATCACGCATTGCTAGGATTTAGTGGAATTGCTATTAAAACCAATACCCTGAGTGCGATTGGCAGTTTATGGTCGGTAAATGATGCGGCGACTTCTTCATTTATGAAAAATTTTTATGCTAATCTAAGTACGCTTCCCAAAGCCTTGGCATTGCGACAAGCACAGCTCGCGCTACTCAAGGACAATAACTTAAAACACCCTTATTATTGGTCACCGTTTGTTTTGGTGGGTAATTGGTAACTTAGCACATAATGTGAATAAAATGAGCTTAACACTGACTGTATTATCATTTAAAAACCGCCCACTTAGTGAAACCAAGACTGCATTCATTGGCAGTGAGGGCGGTAATATTGGACGATCTGATGATAATACCCTGATGCTACCTGATACTGAAAAATTTGTCTCCAGACATCATGCCAGTATCAAAGCAGAAAACGGTGCTTATTATCTGACCGATACCAGTTTGAGTGGTGTTTACATTAATGGCGAAGAACCTGCGTTACATAATGCCACTGAACGCCTTAATAATGGCATGGTATTAAAAATTGGCGAATATGAAATTGCGGTTGCGATTACCAGTAATGAACCTGTTGTGGATGATTTTCCCTTGGTGTTTGAGCCGATAACACCAACTCATGCTGAGTTTCTGTCAGTGGATGAACCTTGGGTAGAAGCAGAAAATTTTGGTGCGAACAGCTTAATGACAGACAATTTCCCAAGTCATGAAGAGCTGGTACAAACCGAATCCGATAGACAGCCTATTAATTTTAAAAGTCATCTTGAAGGCAATCAATCACCACTGTTTGACAGCTATATCGCGCCTAGTATTATTCCGTCTCCTGTTGCATCCTCTACCAATACAATTCCAGAAAATTTCAGTTTTGATGATCTTTTTTCAACAACTGAACACGAACCTACCAACCAAATTATTAATAAACCAACGGTTAATGATGATTTTGACGATCTTTTTGGTGCCGCTATCAGTGGCATGGGAACAGAAATAGATTCATCTGCCCCCATCAGCGAAATAGCCATAGACCATAATCACGACGCTATTGAGCCTGTTGAACTGTTTGCCAGCAAAAATATACCACGCGATGAACCGCCGTTAGTTTCCATTCCTACTGAGTCTACTCTAGGTACATTAATTGATGAAACATCTATAGAGCTTAATCAACCTAGCAACTCTTTTGATTTGTTTGCTGATCATGACTCACCAATTGAACCGCTCACAGAAAATGCACATCAAATAGGCGCGGTAGAATGGACAGATGAAAGAAGCCCAACGTTTGATCTTGAGCCGCCTTTTTCTGCCAATGTAGACACACCTATTTTCACTAGCCCTGAAACTAATAGCCATCATGAAGACAAAAAGTTAGCACCCAAACCAGTCACTGAAAACACAAAACCAGCTCCAGCAGATAGCGTATTGTTTAATGCGTTTTTGCAAGGTGCTAAAATAGAACATAGCAATATTCAGCCTGATCAGCAAGCAGAAACCCTACATAGAATTGGGCAGATGTTTAGAAAGCTAATTGATGGTACAGTTGCTGTATTAAGAAGCCGTGCAGAATTTAAAAGTTTATTTCGACTCCATGATATGACAACCATGGGAGCGGTTAATAATAATCCATTAAAATTTATCGTCTCAAGCGATGATATGTTGCGGCAATTGTTGGAAAATAAAACTGATGGTTTTCTGACTTCAACAACCGCCATTGAAGAAAGTTTTAACGATATTATGAATCACCAGTTAGCGATGCAAGCGGGTATTCAAGCCTCATTAGCCGATTTATTACAAACTTTTGATCCCAAAGTTATCGAAAAACAATTTGAACAAGGATTGGTGTTACAAAAAAAAGCTAAGTGTTGGGAAAGCTATGAAAAAACCTATCACAACACAGTTGAAGACGCAGTTGAAAATTTTTTTGGTGACGCGTTTGTCGATGCCTACGAAAAACAGATGCGTTTATTAACAAAATCTCGAAAAAAGTGACAAAATGCGTAACTTGTAACCCCCCAGACAAAAACACATAAAAACGGGAGTGCGATGAAAAATGTCAGACAATAATAAAACCGTTTGGTCGGAAGGTATGTTTCTTAGACCACAACATTTTCAGCAACATGACCGCTATCTTGAAACCCTGATTCGTGAACGCTGTGGTGGTTTGCAGCCTTACGATTGGGGGATTAAAAAACTCAAAATAGACTCGCGTCAGTTGGGCATGGGCAAATTCGCACTGGCAGAATGTAGCGGTATTTTCCCCGATGGTACGCCGTTTAATCTACCCGAAGATGATGAGCTACCCTTGCCTATCGATATTTCCACCGATGTGCAGAACAATATTATTTATTTGTCCTTACCTGCACAACGCAAAGGTTCAGTTGAGGTCGATACCGATGAAAATCCCAATAATCTAGCTCGTTACCACGCCGCCGAATGTGAAGTCAGAGATGCTAACGTGGCGACTAATGCCACCTCAGCGGTGATGATAGCCAAGCTACACACTAGCTTACTATTGGAAAGACAAGAGCGGGCTGGCTATGTTTGTATCGGCATTGCTCGTGTGATTGAATCGCGTATTGATAAAAATATTATTCTCGATGAATATTACATTCCTCCGAGCGTCGATTGTAATGCCATTCCTCACACAAAAGGTTATATCAAAGAACTGTACGGATTACTCCATACACGCGGTGAAGCCTTAGGTGGACGTGCGTCTGAAGCAGGCAGAGGTGGAGTAGCTGAAATTTCCGATTATATGCTGCTGCAATTAGTCAATCGTATAGAACCGTTATTTGAACATTTACAAAATGTGCCTTGTTTACACCCAGAAAACTTTTATCGCATTGCGGTACAACTCGCGGGTGAGTTATCAACTTTTTGTAAAGCCAATAAAAGACCGATTAATTTTGCTCCTTATATCCACGATAATTTACAAAAAACCTTTAAGCAGGTGATGGATGAATTACGGCATTTACTCAGTTCGGTATTGGAACAAAATGCTATTTTCATTCCACTGGTTTTAGGTAAATTTGGTATTCGTGGTGCTAAATTACCCGATCCTAATCTGCTGAAAGATGCGGTGTTTGTATTAGCCGTCAGTGCGCAAGTCTCTATAGAACAATTACGCAGCGGCTTTCCAATGCAGGTAAAAATAGGCCCTGTGGAAAAAATAAATTTATTGATTAACAATAACTTACCAGGCATTACCATTCATGCCTTGCCCGTTGCACCAAGGCAAATCCCCTTTCATGCGGGTTTTGCTTATTTTGAATTGAATAAACAAACTGAGATGTGGAAACAAATGCAGACATCGGGTGGTTTTGCCATTCATATCGCAGGTGAGTTTCCTGGGCTTGAATTAGAATTTTGGGCAATTAAGAACGGATGAAACCACCATGAGCAACGATAATCCTTTTGGCGATAATAATTATATTGATGATGACAAAACTATTCTTAGACCCATGCCAGGAGGGCGAAGATCACAGTCTCAAGAATTACCGCCTTCAAATCCACCGCCACCTAATTCTCGCCCTACTACGGTTAACGCGGGCATTTCTGAAAACTCGCGTGAGCAAATTTCCTACTCTACGCGTAATCCTATTACAGGCGCGGCTATTTCCTTATTATCGATAGTAGCGCAATTACGCAACACAGCCTCACACCCTGATATTTCTGGGCTGAGAAACAGCATGATCGAAGAAATAAAACGCTTTGAACTTAAAATAAAAAATCAAGGTGTTTCAGGTGAACAAGTGCAAGCTGCCCGCTACGCGCTCTGCACACTACTGGATGAAACCGTACTTAACACACCGTGGGGTTCTATATGGGGTACGCAAAGCCTGTTGACTTTTTTTCATAAAGAAACATGGGGCGGCGAAAAGTTTTTTCTCATTTTAAAAAACTGTATGCAGCAACCAGGCACGCATTTAGATTTATTGGAACTGTTGTATTTTGCCTTGTGTTTAGGTTTTGAAGGTCGATACCGCGTTGAAGACCACGGTGCTAGCAAGCTGGAAGAAATTCGAGAAAATGCTTATTCCATTATTCAACGACAACGCGGTGATGTGGAACGCAGCTTATCGCTACATTGGCAAGGCATTAAAGATAAACGTAATGTGCTGGCACGATTAATTCCGTTTTGGGTGATTGGTTCAGTTGCCGCTTTGTTGTTAGTATTGAGCTTTTTGGGTTTTCTGTATTTGATTAATTTAGCGTCTGATCCACTGTTCGGTAAATTATACGCACTGAAAGACAGCTTCAATGTTCCACCACCTATCAGTGTTGTCGATACAGAAGCACCTAAACCACCACCTCCCGATGAGCTAAAGTTTTTAAATAGCTTTCTTAAACCCGAAGTGGATAACCGCGAAGTGGAATTGCTGAAAGACGGTAATAAAACCATTGTCCGTATCATCAGCAAAGGTTTATTTGCCTCAGGTAGTGATGAAATCATGCAGCAATATTATCCATTGCTCGCTAAAATCAGTCAGGCATTGAGCCAAGTGACAGGACGGATTACTGTTGTCGGTCACACTGATAATGCTCGGCTGGGTGCTAACGCAAAATTCAACTCCAATTGGGATTTATCGACCGCCCGCGCCTTATCGGTAGAAAATCTGTTAAAAAGCAATAACAGTAAAATCGCTGCCACGCTGGATCATGAAGGTCGTGCCGATAGCAAGCCTATGGTGGCTAACGATAGCCCAGAGCATAAAGCTATGAATCGCCGCGTAGAAATAGAAGTCATTTTATAATCGCCAAGGATAAGCCATGAAAACAGTGATAGCATTTTTCAAAAATAAATGGGTTATTCAGCTACTAGGAATTATTGCCTTAAGTTTATTAATTTGGTTTGTTGCCCCGCTAATCGCCATTGCTGGCAATGTTCCTTTGGCATCGGAGCTTTCCAGATTAGTGGTGATTCTAGTCATCGTTGTGGTGTGGATGCTGTTTAGTCTGCTCATGCAGTTAAAAGCCAGTCGAGCCAATGCGCAAATGGCGACCGACTTAGTCGGTTCTGCTGATTCACCCACTAAAGAAGCCGATGCTGAAATTAGTACCATTGCCAATAATTTTGACCAAGCCTTACAAACCTTAAAAGCGGGTGCGAAAAATTCCCAAGGTAAAAATTATCTCTATGATTTGCCTTGGTACATTATTATTGGTCCCCCTGGTTCGGGTAAAACTACTGCGTTAATTAATTCAGGGCTAGAATTTCCCTTAGCCGAACAATTTGGTAAAGGTGCGGTGCGTGGTGTCGGTGGCACACGCAATTGTGATTGGTGGTTTACCGATCACGCGGTGTTATTGGATACCGCAGGGCGTTATGTCACTCAAGACAGCCATGAAGCAGTTGACAAGGCAGCATGGTTGGGCTTTTTAGATTTACTGAAAAAACACCGCCCCAGACGACCTGTCAACGGTGTAATAATTACCATGAGTTTGTCTGATTTACTCAAACAAACCGAAGAAGAACGCAGCCAACACGCACTGGCAATCAGACAACGTATTGAAGAATTACACACCCAGTTTGGTATTCGTTTCCCCATTTATATGCTGTTTACCAAAGCCGATTTAGTCGCAGGTTTTAATGATTTTTTTGCCACATTAAGCAAAGACGAAAGAGAGCAAGTATGGGGTGTTACTTTTCCCGCAGAAGATCAAGACAATCCTGCCGATATAATTGCCAGAGTGGGTAACGATTTTGATGATTTGCTTAATCGTATCAACGCTCATCTACCTAGACGCTTACAAGAAGAACGCGATTTATCACGGCGTGCGTTAATTTTTGGTTTCCCTTCGCGCATGGCATTACTTAGAGAAAGCTTGTTGAGCTTTTTACAACAATGTTATGGCACTAATCGTTATCAAAAAGCACCGTATCTGCGTGGCGTTTATTTCACTAGCGGTACACAAGAAGGTACACCCATCGACCGTTTAATGGGTATGCTTGCCAATACCTTTAAATTGGATAGAGTCAACGTGCCATTATTTAGCGGCAAGGGTAAAAGTTATTTTATTACTCGCTTGCTAAAAGAAGTTATTTTTGAAGAAGCTTTGATTGTTGGTGTTAATCCACGCATTGAACGCTTACAAACTCTATTGCGCCAAGGTATTTATATCGGTTCTGTGCTTATCATTGTCTTGATGTCGGCATTATGGCTAACCAGCTATAACAAAAATCAAACCGCGCTCACCGAATTGAATAATCGCATTCAACAATATGACACGGTTGCGGCAACAACACCCAACTGGCAAACCGATTTTTCTGCCTTGTTAAAACGCATGAATGCCATGCAGGCAATCACCCAAGTTTATTCCGATGATGTGCCGCTGATGATGCGCTTTGGACTTTATCAAGGCGGTAGCTTGCAGCCTGTTATTATCAAAACCTACAACGAATTATTGCAACGGCAATTCTTGCCGCTGATAAAAACCCGCTTGGAACAACGTATTCGAGAAAAAACCAATAATCCCGATATTTTATATTCGTTGTTAGAAGTTTATTTAATGCTAGGTGATACTAATCATTTTAAAGCAGAATCCGTGCAACCTTGGATTACCGTCGATTGGCAAACAACCTATTCAACCGATACTGACACTCAAACGAAATTATTAGAACATTTAACGGCATTATTAAAACTGCCTCCTGAAAAACAACAATTAAATGAAACCTTAGTTCGCGATACACGGCAAATTTTAAGTGTGATTCCTGCTGAAAAGCAGATTTATATGCGAATTAAAGCCGAGTTATTGCAAAATAAAACTCAGGAATTTTTGTTAGCAAAAACCTTAGGTCTCAGTGCTGATAAAGTATTTGCAACAAAAAATGGTACGTTAGCACAACAAACCATTCCGTATTTATTTACTTATGACGGTTTTTATAAGGTGTTTTTAAAACAAGTGAAAGAGCAAGCCGAAGCTTCTATTTCAGGTAGTTGGGTATTAGGTGATGCGGCTAAAAAAGAAACAATGACCAATGAAGCCTTAGAATCTGCGGTACGCGATTATTATTATCAAGATTATGTTCAGTATTGGGATAATTTATTGGCAAATTTAACCATTAAACCTGTCAGTAATACTGCGCAAACAGTTGAAGTATTGCAATTTGCTTCCGCGCCAGACTCGCCATTGCGTAAATTATTAGACGCTGTCAATAAAGAAACCTCGTTAACTATTGCGCCCCCTAGCCCAGCCGATATGGCGAGTAAAGTACAACAAGCAGGCGTGGTGACAAATCCTTTAAGCAGTCAAACGACTAAGGCTTTGCAATTGGCTAAAACTGAAATGGGTAAGACCGCGCCTTTAGGTCAACCTGTTGAAGAACATTTTCAACAGTTGACGATGTTGGTAAGAGGTTCACCTGCACCCATTGAGCAAACCATGCAGTTGTTAAAACAATTATCTGATAATACCACAACCGCTAGTAGTACCTCAGCACCCGATATGGCGGCAGTCAATCAGGTGGCTAGTGCGGCGGCGGCAGCAAAAGCACAAGCGTCACTATTACCCGAACCGTTAAGACCGATGATGCAATCGTTATCTGAGTCTGCTCAAAAAACGGTAATGAATAGCAGCAAAGACCAACTCAGTCGCTTATGGGAAAGTGAGGTGATTCCTTTATATAAAAAAGGCATACAAGGACGTTATCCTTTCACCAGAAACAGCAGTAACGATGTTGCATTTGAAGATTTTGGACGTTTCTTTTCACAGAGTGGCGTAGTAGATACCTTTTTTAACACTAATTTAAAAGCCTTTGTGGATACTAGTGGCAAAACGTGGGTCATGATTAGTCGAAATGATCAAAAAATTGCGATTTCTCCAACTGTATTAGCGCAAATTCAAGCAGCAAAAAAGTTACAACAAATATTTTTTGCCAATGGCGGCACAGTTGCAACGATTCGTTTTAATTTAAAACCCATTAGTTTAACGCCCAATGCAACGGCATTTTGGTTGAATATTGAAGGACAACAAAGCCAATATAAAACCACTGACACCAGCAAAATATCACCATTTTCATGGCCTGGAACGGATGGTAGTCGTCTAGTTAGTTTTGGTTTTGAAACCGCTGATGGTAAAAAACCCAGTCGCCGTGTTGAGGGCGCGTGGGCATGGTTTAGAGCCTTGGAAATAGCGCGTATTCAGCGCATTGATAGCGAAAAATACCAGCTAACCTTTGAAATAGATGGCTTGCAAGCGGTCTATGAACTCAGTGCAAACAGCGTTGATAATCCGTTTTCATTCAAAGAGTTTGACGCTATCCACTTTCCGCAGAGTTTATAATCGTGAATACAATCACTGGTTTTTACGGCAAATTACCCATCATCGGCGATTTCGTCTCCAGACGGTTGCCTAATGAATTCATTGACCCTTGGGATAGTTGGCTACAAGCTGCCCTCGCCGCCAGTCGTGAAGAACTTGGTGATAACTGGTTAAACCGTTATCTAACTAGCCCGATCTGGCGATTCTTGTTAAGCCCTGGTGTGTGTGGTGACAAAGCGGTTGCGGGTATCGTTATGCCCAGTGTTGATAGAGTTGGGCGTTATTTTCCCATGACTGTAGCGGTGGTGTTTGAGCAATCGCCTCAGTTGCCGTTTTTATTTACGGCGGGTGGTAGTGTCTGGTTTGAACAGCTTGAAGATGCCGCTTTAACAGGCTTAGAAGGTAATCTGGATATTAATGCCTTCGATCAACTGATTCAAAGCATTCCTGTATTTTCAGTGCCTACAAATTCATCGCCTAATCAGCAATCTTCTGAAAAAAAATCTTTTTATACAGCGATGGAAAATTTTGGGCAAATGAGCGATGCTTTCGTTGGACTCAATACGAAATTATTGACTCGCTTTATGTCTGGTTACAGTTTATGGAGTAACGAGGGTTCAGAATATGTACAACCCGCGTTATTAGCGTGTGAAGGTTTACCCTCTATCAGCAGTTTTACTGATTTTCTAACAGATAGGGCAAGCAGTAAAAACTATTTTACGCCGTCTGAGCTTGCGCGTGAATTAATCGCCAACAGCCCTAATTCTGCTAACGTTACCATTGCAGATCAAGAGCAGCCAAGCCTAAGTAGTATTCTTGCCAGCAATAAGCCAGTATTGTCTGAACCTTGTTGGCATTCATGGGCAATTACTAACACAGGTAAGCGGCGCAAACATAATGAAGATTCTTTATTAGACAGACCTGAAGCACGCTTATGGGTGGTTGCTGATGGTATGGGTGGACACAAAGCAGGTGATGTTGCTAGTCAGTTAATCGTCAATACATTAAAAAACCTATTGCCCACCGAACCATTGGAAAACTACATTAAAGAGGTAGAACAGAGTCTGCAAAATGTTAACATCCAATTGCGGGAACTAGCCGCTAAGGAGTACGATAACCATCTTGTTGGTAGCACCGTGGTTGTGCTGATTTGCGAAGATCAACGTTGCGCTTTTATATGGGCGGGTGACAGTCGTTTATATCGCTTACGCGATCATAAATTACAGCAACTGTCTCAAGATCACAGTGCAGACAATGCACCAATTTCATCGGCCTGGTCAGTTAAAAGCTCCAATGTTATCACGCGTGCGATTGGTGCCGATGACCATCTGGAGTTAGATGTAGAAGTGATTGAGGTGCTTGAAGGTGACGTTTTTTTGTTGTGCAGTGATGGCTTAGATAAAGAAATGAGTTTTCAAGAAATTGAGCATATAATGCAAACCGATTTACATTCAGATATTGCTAGCGCGTTGATTAACGAGACCTTGGCGCGTGGTGCAAGAGACAATGTCAGCGTTATTGTAGTAAGCAAAGAAAGTATTTCATAAGTTCATCAAAAACCTAAGGAAACAACAATGGCTATTGATATTGATGAGTATTTAAAAGAGATAGACCCCGATAATCTGTGCGGTGATGATTTAGAATATGACCCCAAATTTATCGAGCTTGAGCAAACGATTAAAGGCAAGCCCGAACAGCAAATGGGCGATACCGTTTTAGAAGCCGAACCTCCCAACTGGCGTGATGTAAGAAAACAATCAGAAGCCTTGTTAGAAAGAACCATTGATTTGCGGGTATTGATTTGTTACTTGCGGTCACTTATTGCCCTCGAAGGTTTTTCAGGTTTACAAGACGGTCTAGCACTGATTAGAACCTTGACAGAGCAACGGTGGGATAGCATTCATCCTCAACTTGACCCTGATGATGACAATGACCCTACCACAAGAATTAATATTCTCGTGTCTTTATGCGACCATGAAACTGTTCTCTGGCCTCTACAACAAACTCCGCTACTCGAATCGAAATTACTAGGACGATTTAATTTTCGTCAAATCAGCATCGCCACTGGAAAATCAACGGCTACCAGTAACGAAAAAGAAGTCAATCAAACCACTATCGATGCCGCCATTCAAGACATTGAAGCAGACTATTTGCAGCAAATCCTTCAATCAATTACAGCAAGTCTGGACAATATTAATCAACTAGAGAATGTAGTCACCGATTATGTCGGTATTGGTAATGCCCCCAGTTTTGCTGATCTGCGTGGATTTCTAAAAGAATGTAAAACATTTTTAAATACCGCTCTCGAAGGAAAAGGCATTGGCGGTGAGACTACTGATAACACAGATGAAACCACACAATCGGGAGATGTTGTCAGTAACTCAACAAAATCAATATCAGGCTCGATTAATAACAATCAAGATGTCATCAAAACTCTTAATCTTGTTTGTGATTATTACAAAAAGAATGAACCATCAAGTCCCGTACCACTGTTTATTGATCGAGCAATAAAGATGGTAGGTAAAAATTTTATGGATGTACTCAAAGACATAGCACCTGCGGGTATCGATGAGGCAAAAATAATTTTTGGTAAACAGCATGATGAAGACGAAGACGATTGAAACGATTTTAACAATAATAAGTGGAGGTGTGTATGGCACAAAGTAGTAGTCAAAAGTTTATAGCGCGTAATCGTTGCCCCAGGGTTCAAATCGAATACGATGTTGAGGTATACGGTTCGCAAAAAAAAGTGCAACTTCCTTTCATAATGGGTGTGTTAGCGGATTTATCGGGTAGTCCTAGTGAGCCGCTTCCACCTGTGGGTGAACGCAAACTGCTGGAAGTTGATGTTGATAATTTTGATAGTCGCATGAAAGCCATGAAGCCCAGAGTGGCTTTTCGAGTCCCTAACGCACTCACAGGTGAAGGTAATCTTAATGTTGATATTACTTTTCAAAGCATGGACGACTTTTCCCCAGCGGCGATTGCTAAAAAAGTCGCAGGTTTAGACAAATTGATGGAAGCGAGAACACAACTGGCTAATTTAGTCACTTACATGGACGGCAAAGAAGGGGCGGAAGATTTAATTGCCAAAGTGCTTAAAGACCCCGCTTTACTGCAATCGCTAGTGGCAGCACCCAAACCTGCCGATACAGCAGAAACGAAAGAAGCTGGAACTGAAGAGACTGGAGAATAAGTCATGACAGACACGAATATGCAACAGCAGCCAGACCAACAAGGGCAGGTCGTAGAATCTAGCGATTTTTCTTTGCTACTGAACAAAGAATTTAAACCCAAGTCAGACAGAGCCAAAGCTGAGGTTGAAAATGCGGTTCAAACGTTAGCCCAGTATGTACTAAAAGATACCTCAGTGGTATCCGATGATGCCATTGCTTCGATTAGCGCAGTTATTGCGCAAATTGACAAAAAATTAACAGACCAAGTTAATCTCATTCTTCATCATGAGGACTTCCAGAAATTGGAAGGTGCATGGCGAGGACTGCACTACATGGTCAATAATACCGAAACCGATGAGATGCTCAAAATCAAAGTAATGAATATCTCAAAAAAAGAGCTAGGTAAAACCTTAAAAAAATACAAAGGCATTTCGTGGGATCAAAGCCCTTTGTTTAAAAAAATCTATGAAGAAGAATTTGGTCAGTTTGGTGGTGAACCTTTCGGCTGTCTGACGGGCGATTATTACTTTGACAATTCACCCCAAGATGTTGAATTGTTAGCGCAAATCGCACAAATTTCGGCTGCCTCTCATGCACCATTTATTGCAGGTGTCGCGCCTACCGTACTGCAAATGGAATCATGGTCAGAATTGGCGAATCCACGCGATTTAACCAAAATATTTTCCACACCTGATTATGCCGCTTGGCGATCATTGCGTGAATCTGAAGATTCAAGATACCTTGGTTTGACAATGCCCCGTTTTCTATCCAGACTACCTTATGGCTCTAAAACATGCCCTGTTGATGAGTTTGATTTTGAAGAAGACACCGAAGCGGCACATAGTCAAAACTATACTTGGGCAAATGCCGCTTATGCAATGGCAACCAACATTAACCGCTCATTCAAGTTGTATGGTTGGTGTTCCAGAATTCGTGGTATCGAATCAGGCGGTGCTGTAGAAAATCTGCCAGTCCATTCGTTTCCTACCGATGATGGCGGCGTAGACATGAAATGTCCTACTGAAATAGCCATCAGTGACCGTCGTGAAGCGGAACTTGCTAAATCTGGCTTTATGCCACTAATACACAAGAAGAATTCTGATTTTGCCGCGTTTATCGGGGCGCAATCGTTGCAGAAACCCGCTGAATATGATGACCCAGATGCGACATCAAACGCAAATCTAGCAGCTCGTTTGCCTTACTTATTTGCTACTTGTCGTTTTGCGCATTATTTAAAATGTATCGTCCGTGACAAGATTGGATCGTTTAAAGAAAAAGACGATATGCAGCGTTGGCTTAATGACTGGATTTTGAATTATGTGGATAGCAATGCAGCATACTCCAGCGAAACTACTAAGGCAGAAAGACCACTGGCAGCGGCAGAGGTAGTGGTTGAAGAAGTAGAAGGTAATCCAGGTTATTACTCCTCTAAATTTTATCTTCGTCCCCATTATCAGTTGGAAGGTTTGACAGTCTCACTAAGGCTGGTTTCAAAATTACCCTCAGCTAAAGGAGGAGCTTAAGCTTTAGCATTAATTCTTTCTGCGTCTTGTTTTGATGATATTGAGACGCGGATTTTTGTAGTACAACTTAATAAAAAGTAAGGAGAATACAATGGCTTTAGATATGTTTATAGAGATTAAAGGTATACCAGGTGAGTCGAAAGACCATAAGCATACCAAACAGATTGATGTTTTGGCGTGGTCTTGGGGTATGTCCCAATCAGGAACGTTCCACACAGGTGGTGGCGGCGGTGCTGGCAAAGTCAATGTTCAGGATTTGTCGCTTACTAAATGGGTGGATATAGCATCGCCGAATTTAATGCTGTTCTGCGCTAATGGGGATCACATTCCCGAAGCAACTTTGTTTGTTCGTAAAGCAGGCAAAGACCCTCTGGAATACATTGTGATTAAAATGAAAAAACTCATGGTGACTTCAGTCAGTACGGGTGGCAGTGGCGGCGAAGATCGATTAACTGAACATGTTACGCTTAACTTTGCTCATGTGGACTTCCAATATACATCTCAAAAAGATACGGGCGCAAAAGATGAGATGAAGGAGTTTAAGTGGGATATTGAAGCGAATAAATCACAGTAAAACTCAAGCGCGAAGAAGGTATTGCCTTCTTCGCGCTTTTTATTTTTAATTATTAAGTGGGGCAATTTATGAAACTGGCAGAGCAAAGTTTACAGGAAGGCAACCTGCAAGAAGCCTTGGTTCAACTGCAAAATCAGATAAAAAAAAATCCTGCTGATCCTAAACTCAGAGTTTTTTTATTTCAATTGCTCGCTGTACAGGGTGAATGGGACAGAGCCTTAACACAACTCAATATATCGGGTGATCTCGATGCTGCTAATCTGGCGATGTTACAAACCTATAGAGAAGCCATTGCTTGTGAAGTATTACGCAAACAAATTTTCCAAGGTAGCAAAACACCGTTAGTGTTTGGTCAACCTGAGCAATGGATCGCGTTATTACAGCAAGCTCTTAAACTCAACACCGAACACCAACACAAAGAAGCCCAACAACTACGCGATCAAGCGTTTGAACTCGCACCTGTTACGCAAGGAACTATCAATGGCGAGGCATTTGAGTGGATAGCCGATGCGGATGTGCGCTTAGGCCCTGTATTAGAAGCAATTATTAACGGTCGGTATTACTGGATTCCGTTTCAACAAATTCAACAAATTCAAATTGAAGAACCTACCGATTTGCGTGATGTGGTGTGGATGCCTGCGCATTTTGTTTGGACAAATGGCGGTGATGCCTTTGGTTTGATTCCTACCCGTTACCCCGATTCAGAAAGCTCAGAAGATTTCGCACTCCGTCTTGCGCGTAAAACTGAATGGACAGAATTGAATGAAGCAACTTTCATTGGTTTAGGGCAACGGTTGTTAAGCACCAATGAAAACGACTACGCGCTGATGGATGTTCGTGAGATTACGTTTAACCTCGTAGTCTAATAGCTACGCGATGCTTATTTTACATAACCTAGGGTTTTAGGAGATTTTTTTGAAAAAAATTAGCATATTGTGTGTATTTTTTATTTTTATTTGCTTTGTGAAGGATGTTATAGCTATGTCAATTTTTAGTAAAAATGTGATGTTTTCAGAGGTTATTGGAAAATTAACTTTGAATGGTGTACCTATTAAAGGTGCAGAAATAGAGCGTTATTATCGATGGTCTTGGGATGATAAAAAAGAAGAAGATAAAACGATTACCGATGAAAAAGGAATATTTAAACTGCCTCAAAAAGATAAAGGTGGTGGGGTTTCAAGCGTTATTCCACATGAGCCAGTAATATTTCAACAAATTACTATTAAATATAATGGTGAGGAATATGTGGCTTGGCAACATACAAAACATAATTATGATAAAAACGGTGAATTAAAAGGAAAACCACTGTCATTGATTTGCGAATTATCTAAAGCACCAGAAGGCAATGATATTTATGCTGGAATTTGCACTCTTGAAAATTAACTAAGAATTGAAATAGGAAAATGATATGTCTATTTTAACACCCAAAGAAGCCGCTTTACTGGCAAATAAAGTTTATGATGTAAAAAATGAAGAGGATTGGAAGGCGATAACCTCAAATCCTAAACTGCCCATCAGTACGCAAACTGCTTTTGCGGGGTTTTATCAAAATCCAACTAGAGGAGTAGGTGAATCAGGATGGGGGCAGAAATCTGGTTTTGCCTACATGGCAAATGGCACAGGAAATCGACACGGCGAATCACTGGTTGCTATTAGAGGTACTTCATCGTTAGCTGACGCACTAACTGATGCAAGAATGAGTTTTGCTCATTCTCCATCTGGACACGTTGTACATCGCGGTTTTTCTTTAGCATATCAATCGATTAAGCCTTCAATTAATAGTTACTTTAAACAACCTAATAACAATCCTAGTCAAATTCATGTTGTAGGACATAGCTTAGGTGGTGCAATAGCCTGTTTGGTTGCAGAGCAATTAAGTTTGCAAGGTCATAATGTTTCGCTATATACCTTTGGTTGTCCGCGTGTTGGTGATAATTTTTATTCTAAAACCTTGGATCAACTCCTAGGTGGTGCTAGTAATATCTACAGGGTTTACCACGAAGCTGATCCCGTTAGCATGATTCCAATTTATCCTTTTGTCCCTGTGTCAAACAGTGCAATTGGTCATCAACTTCCGTGGAATGGTTCTACTGTTTCTGTTTATGCTCACCTTATGAATAATTATATCTCATCGGTTATTGACTGTAGTTGGAATTCTCTACCAAAAGCACAAAATTCCGATTTCTTTCAGTCTATGGATGTGTGGCTTGAACAAGTGGGTAATAGTGGAGGAAATATAAAAATGTTTTCCTGCTCTTCTTTACGTTTAATCCTCAAAGCATTGCAATGGGTTTTGTCTTCTATTAAATCAGTGAGTTCGGCGATTGCTCAGTTTACGCTTTCTGGTGGCGCAATTGTTGTTGATGTATTGGCGTATTTGCTTTATCAAGGCTGTTTATTAACTGCTGAAATTGCTGGTTATGTAAAAAGTATATTGAAATCAATTTTAAAATTTATGGGTAGAACCATTGATGCAACTGCAAATGTAACGGTCTCATTTATACAGTTTGTTCTCGATATGTTTTTTCGCGTTATATCTACTGCTGCTTCTCAAGCACTTTATTTACTACCTTAAGCCCAAAATTAATAATAAAAAGTCAGCTAGGTAGGCTTTATCGTTTGCCCACGCGGCTGTTTTAGCCGTGTAGGTCGAGAGTTAGCACGGTGTAACCCGACAAACACTGACACTAAACCTAATCAAAAATAATTTCCCAAAGCACATAACCAATGGCTGAATTAACTCAAAAAGAACGCCTACAACCCTCACTCTTGGATCGTCTAGCTGATGACGCGCCCAGTGAATTAAAAGAATCCCGCGAGCAACGGGTTTTATCATTAGGCAAACTGCGTCAGGGGGTATTAAGAGACTTGGCTTGGTTATTAAATACCAGCGCATTTGACACCCACCAAAATCTGGATGAATATCCCTTAGTCAGTCATTCTGTTATTAATTATGGTCTTCATGATTTAGTGGGTACGACACTCTCCAGTGCCGATGTCCCTCAAATACAACAGCAAATCCGCCAAGCGATATGGGATTTTGAACCTAGAATTCTTCCAGAATCGGTGGTGGTGAAAGTTACTGTTTCAGACAGTCACATGGATCACAATGCCATGACTTTTGATATTGAAGGTGACCTTTGGGCGCAACCCTTACCTTTACGTCTGTATCTTAGAACCGAATTGGATTTAGAAACGGGCAGCATGGACATTATCGATAGAGGCTAACAGCATGGATCCCAGATTACTCAAATACTACAACCATGAGTTACAACATATTCGAGAAATGGCGGGCGAATTCGCCCTCGAATATCCCAAAATTGCCAGCCGGCTAGGACTAGACAGTTTTGAATGCGCCGACCCTTATGTCGAACGTTTACTAGAATGTTTTGCCTATTTATCAGCACGCGTACAGCTTAAAGTCGATGCCGAGTTTCCGCGTTTTACTCAGCATTTACTGGAAATGGTTTATCCTCATTATCTGTCGCCCACGCCCTCTATGTCGGTGGTGCAGTGTCAGCCAGACTTAATGGAAGGTTCTCTTAACGAAGGTTTTGTAATTCCTAAACAAACTGCATTGCGTAGCAACATTGGCAAAGGTGAACAAACCGCTTGTGAATATCGCACCGCTCATGACTTAACACTGTGGCCTATTGAATTAATAGAAGCCGAATATCTCAACGGTATCGGCGCAGTCGCCAACTTAGGCATCCCTAGTTTATCAGGGCTGAAAGCAGGCATACGGCTACGGTTAAAAACTACCGCTGGCTTAAGTTTTAATCAGATTAAGTTGAATAACTTACAACTTTACCTGCGCGGTGTCGGCGAATTACCAATGCACATTTATGAACAACTGCTTGCCAACAGCATTGCGGTGGTGGTTCAACCAATTAGCCGTCCACTGGCGTGGCAACACATTGTCAAACAATCAGCGGTGTTGCCTATCGGTTTTAGTCAAGATGAAGCTTTGTTACCTTATACCCCGCGTTCATTTCAAGGCTATCGGTTACTGCAAGAATATTTTGCCTTTCCAGAACGGTATATGTTTGTTGAATTGACCCAACTACAAGCTGCCCTGCAACAATGTGGCGACCATGAAATTGACATTATTATTTTATTAAATCGCAGTAATCCACGATT
This sequence comes from Methylococcales bacterium, assembly GCA_037133675.1. Classification (GTDB taxonomy): domain Bacteria; phylum Pseudomonadota; class Gammaproteobacteria; order Methylococcales; family Methylomonadaceae; genus UBA4132. Next base: position 4,767 of record JBAXNR010000003.1, on the reverse strand, counting down.
GGTTAATGAAGTTGATAACACGCGCTTTGCTTTATTTTGTACGCCTGCCATTAATGTATTTCCCAAGCGAGCAGATAGAATTCATTTAAGCAACCAAACCAATGAATATCATATTGTTCCAGATAGAACGCGCCCCTTAGACTACGAAGTCTATCAAATTCGAGAGGTAACAGGTTTTGGTAGCACCAGCGATGACCAACAAGCGTTTTTGCCATTTTATCAAGCCAGTAGTGACGCAAGTCATGCGCAACGCCGCGCCTATTATTCCATAATTCGCGCACCCCGCGTTATCTCTGCCAAGCAAAAACTGCAAGGACCACGCTCCAGTTATGTGGGCAATGAAATTTATATTTCCATCGTCGATGCTAATGAAGCCCCGTTTAAAAGCGAGTTAAGACAACTAGGCTTAGAAACACTTTGCACTAATCGTGACCTACCCTTGCAACTACCTATCGGTATTGGTAAAACCGATTTCACAATTCAAACAGGCGCACCTGTTGAATTCATTCTTTGCTTATCAGGTCCGACTAAACCGCGTCCTTCCAACGCCCATAAAGATACTGCTTGGAAGCTTATTAATCATTTGTCACTCAATTACTTATCTCTTATCAACAACAATGAAAAAGAAGGCGCGAGTGCTTTTCGTAGCTTATTATCTTTGTATGGCGATAACAGCGATTTAAGTTTTCGTAAACAAATAGAAGGCGTATTATTCATTCAATCCAAACCCATCGTCAGGCGTATCAATACCGCTGGACCGATTGTTTTTGGACGCGGGCTAGAAATAACCCTGACTGTTGATGAATCGGCATTTGAAGGCAGTGGCGTATTTTTATTAGGCATGGTACTGGAACAATTTTTTGCTCAGTACGTCTCGCTTAACTCATTTACCGAAACCGTACTAAAAACCAGTGATCGTGGAGAAATAATGCGATGGCCAATGAGACTAGGACAGCGGCAGTTGATTTAGAAGACTCCCTGCAACAAGACCCAACACGTTATGGCTTTTTTCAGGTCATGCGCCTGTTAGAATGCGCTCATAAAGATAAATTTCGCTTTGGGCAATCCCAACGCCCTAGCCACGAACCCACAATAAGATTGGGGCAAGATGTTTCCCTGTCCTTTGAATCTGCAACACTCAGCTCTTTTAGTAGACTCAAAACTGGGTTGCCGTTACTAAAACAGCGGGCTTTTGGCTTGTTCGGTCCTAATGGGCCCATGCCATTGCATTTAACCGAATACATACACGAACGCATTCATCACCATCGTGACCACACCTTGACGGGTTTTGTTGATATGTTTCATCATCGCATGATCTGTTTATTCTATAGGGCGTGGGCAAACACCGAGCCTACCGTCAGTTTTGACCGTCCCAAAAGCGACCGCTTCTCTACTTACATAGGGTCACTGTCAGGTTTAGGCACAAACAGCTTGCGTGACCGCGATGCCATGCCAGACATTGCCAAATTTCATTACACAGGTTTTTTATCCAGTCAAAGTAAATCCGCAGAAGGTTTAAGAGCTTTACTCTCCGACTATTTTCGCCTAACTGTTAGCATTGAACAATTTGCGGGTGAATGGCTAACGATTCAGGACTCAGATTTAACTCGACTAGGTGAAAGCCCATTGACTGGGGAATTAGGACGCTCAGCCATACTGGGTTCACAAGTATGGGGTTGCCAACATAAATTTCGCATACGCTTTGGTCCTTTGAACTTAAGCGAATACATGAGCTTATTACCCAATGGTTACCGACTCGAACAACTGGTTGCCATCATTCGTAATTATATCGGTGATGAACTCAGTTGGGACGTTAATCTAGTATTAAAAAAAGCCCAAGTTCCGAGTGCGCAACTGGGGGAAACGACTCATCTAGGCTGGACATCGTGGCTAGGTGAACGGTGCAGTGACCACGATGCCGATGACCTTAAGCTTAATCCGTTTTGGGGTAGGCTTTAAGTCAATTTGTAGGATGGATAGAGTAACGCGAAACCTATCTGAACAGCATCAATGTGATTGGTTTCACTGCGTTCTACCCATCCTACGAGCTATTCATAAGTTGAGAGCGAGGATACGATGACCAAGAAAAGTTTTTTTTTAGCACTAGGTATTTTTATGTTGATTACAGGTTGTTTTCTTACATTTTCACGTTTGAAATTCGTTCAGGAAGCTAAAACTGCAAATGGTATTGTTACAGATATAACGTTCGGAGGCTCACATCCAAAAATTGAATTTATATTACCTAATAAGGAAAGAATAACCTATTACCAAGGTGGATTGATCACTGGCTATGAAATCGGCGATGGGGTTTCAGTACTTTATCTTGAAAGTGATCCAAGAAGTACAGCCTGTATTGACAAACTAGGAGCGATATGGGCTGCTTCAACGATAACTATCTTTGTGGCTTGCATTCTCCTTTTAGTTGCTTGCATATGAATAATCCCAATAACCAATAAATTCAAAGAGTTTAATATGAAACTAAATCCAATAAAAAAAACAAGTGCTTGGCAGTTTGTAACTTCCAGCACAGGTGGTATAGGTGTAGAGTTTTTTGCTGCTGAGGGTGGTCAAATATACCTGAACGACCCATCAGGGTCACTTAGAACGTTCACTTATGGCGTTGCTGGAGGGGGGCTGAGCATTGGCTTCAAGTTACCTAAGATCGGAAAACTTCAAATTCCAGTGAAAGGAGCTTCGGTGGGAGGTGTTGGTGCCCCAGCATCTTTTCCTAACACAGGATGTTTATATATACTGAGTTCTTTCGATGGCGATGAGTTGACTTATAACGATATTTCTGGAGTTTGTGGGCTTGTTGAGATTGGTGGGGGCTTGATTGCTGGAGCCTCTTCGACCGCGATGTTACTGGGAATGAATCCTAAATGGATGGCTGCGACTGTAGTCGCTATGGCATCTCCTCTGAGCCAATCATTAATGCCCCTTGCTTATAAAAAATTAATTGAATCCGCCACTTCTCTTCTATTAATGGCAGGTGTTAATGCAGGCGTTCAGGGTGGTGCTGGCATCATTGGCTGCACAGGCTATCTCGGCTAACTACATACCGAAACTCGTAAGGCGCAATGTCTCGTTCCCAAGCTCTGGCTTGGGAATGCCTACCCTCAAGCTCCGCTTGGTGTTTGGGGAATATAACACGACTGACGCGCCTCCTATCGTCGGCACATCTTATGGCACTAATATAGGCTGTTCAGCTTTATTATCTTTGGAGAAACAAATGAAATATCTAATTGTTCGTTATATTCAAATAACATTGGCGGTATTTTTTCTGTCATTTGCATCAACATCGGCTGGGGCGACTGGTACAAAACAAACCAACTCCGCAGATCAACAGGAGAAAATTCCCGAATGGGTGAGCAAATTGATCGCGGAGTTGAAAGCCGCGCCAACTGCTAATCCACCGACGCGAATAGTAAGGTATTTGTACCGTGGTCAGACCGTCTATTACCAGCCGCCACGTTGTTGTGACATACCCAGTCGGTTGTTTGATGAGAGAGGGAAAGGGATATGTTTACCAGATGGTGGGATGACTGGGGGAGGAGATGGGAAGTGTCCAGATTTCTTTAAGAAACGAAAGAATGAGAAGATCATCTGGGAAGACACGCGAAGCGAGTAGTGGGGCTTTTGTCTCGTTCCCAAGCTCTGGAGTTCGGGAACGAGAAATCAACACGATAAGATGCGCTGAGGAACGAAGCGCATCGTTCGGGTTGCACTGTGTTTGATTTTTAAAAATTAGGAGATGACAATGACAGAAAAAGTCTGCGGACCAGATGTAACAGCAGAAATCGCTTCTATTTGGTCGAAAATACAATCCGATTTTCGCTCTTGGACACCCGATCAGAGAAACTCAGCCTGCACGAGAATTCTAATTCCTCTAAAGATGCCGATTTGGACACCTGGCGGAGATTCAAAAGCATTTCTTCATTCGATGGCTGATATCAACGGATGGGATGTGTTGCCGCTGTTTCAAAATACCTCGCTGTGGCTACGAAGCTATCCGATTTACGATGCTACGACTGGAGGTCCTTGTGCGACACCGTCTTCGCTCAGACCCTCGGCACCTCCCGATGACGATGCTCACGAAAGCGATCAGACCTGTTCGAATACTGTGCAGGTTGGAGGAGAGTGCTGGCTCAATGGCACTGTGAATTACGGAACCTATGGAATCATGCTGAAACTATGCAAGGATGAGTTTCCCTTCAAATTTGCTCTAGCGTTACAAATGGGTGAAGCACTGATTCGTACATATAAGTCGATTGGTCCACATCCAGAGGATCCCACGCTACCAATCGCTTGGGTGCGAGCAACATTCAACGGAGGATCATCAGCTAAACCAAGCAATTCAGGTAACCGTCCACAATGTAAATGTACTTGTCCATGTAAAGGTAACGTTACTACTTGGGATTATGTATGGGAGCCAGTTAAGCCACGCATTCATGCTGTAAAACCAAAGATTCCTACAAAACCTGCTCCCCCTCCACCATTAATTCCTCCATCCCCAGGAGCGAGTCCTATCTACACAGTGCTACCAGGTGATAGCCTCGCCAAGATTGCAAAGGACTTTTATGGAAACGCAAGCCTTTGGCCAAAAATCTATCAAGCTAACAAGGTGATAATAGGGACAAATCCAAATATGATAAAACCAGGGCAAAAGCTAACTATTCCTTATAAATAAGGTAACTTGCAACTCGTAGGCGCAATAGCGAGTAGATACCATCTCTCCAAATCAAACACAAGCGGAAAATTAAGCCGATT
>JBAXNR010000002.1:0-100901 GCA_037133675.1 Methylococcales bacterium | reverse complement strand
TGGATTCTGGCATCCCTGCCAGAATGACGGGTTTGATTGTACAGTATCTAAAAATAAATATTTTTCTTGGAGTGATTAATACTTTCACAGTCTCTAAAGCTATTGGACTCCAGCGAAACGTTAAAAGAGATATGCTTACCTACTTATAGGGTAGCGCGTTATAACAACTTCCCATCCTGATTAGCGACGGCTGTCTTTTTGATTTTTCCCGCTACCGTATATGGTAATGGCCTCATTACCACCACGCACTTTATGTTCTCCCAAACTATCAAAGTTTCTGCGCATATCGTTAGAAAGCCATTTATAAGCGTTTTGCGAAAGAATAATACTGTAACCTAGACGTTTACTTAAACTTTCCAGCCGACTGGCTTTATTAACGGCATCGCCGATAATAGTGTATTCGTAACGTTCTTCAGAACCGATAGTGCCACCAATAACAGAACCGAAATCAATTCCTACACCTGATTCAGGGTGCATGGCATTGGGCATATAGAAATCTGTACTGTGTCTAATGATTGCCAAGCTAGCATTCACCGCATCTTCCACTGGATTACCGTCGCTTTCTAGCCCAAAAATAGCCAGTACCGCATCACCCATAAACTTGTTGATGATGCCATTATGTTCGCTGATGACACCACTGATGTCAGCGAAGTAGATATTGAGAAATAGAATAATTTCTTCCGCCGACGCTGATTCACCTAAACTGGTGAAGCCACGCAAATCGCAGAATAAAATTGCTACATTATAGGTTTGCCCTTGTTTGAGGGTAGCCTCATCAGTATTAAGTAATTTATTCATAATATTAGCACCAACACTTTTTTCCAATGTACGGTAGAGGCGTTCTCTATCACGCAGACGATCAATCATGCCATTGTGGTAAGTCGCTAATAGTGCTAACTCATCATCACTGACTGTGGGTACAACTATATCAAAACGCCCATCTTCTACACAGCCTAAAACTTTGACTTGCATTCCTAACACATGAATAAAATTACGATTATACAAATAAATTAAATAGAGCGAGAAACTGATAATCGTGGTGCTGACGAATAACAGCTCTACAAAATCGTGTTTATCTGGGTATACACTATGCCCTAACCATGCTAAGCCGAAAATTAACAACACAGTTGTTAATAACATTACCTGAAAGTAACGCCATTTGCGAGCTGCTGGGGTAATTTGAGTGACATTTTTTGGTTCGCCACCTTGATAACTGTTAATGTGTCCGTATTCAACCTCTAGTGCAATGCCAACGGATGCGTAAAAACCAATACTGATAATGGCAACTACAGCTTTGCCGATAAAAATCAATGGATGGTCAAGTAAATACGCTTCCATTAATACGACAACCAACGCCGTAAACAGATAAGCCGATGAATCAAAAATCAGTTGTTGTGTCTGATTTTTGATAAAAGAAAGTGTCGGAATCCATTCTGGGCGTTTGAATCGAAATATTACACTGGCAGCAATCAGGCATAATCCAGCTGTGCTGATAACAGGCAAAATTTCCCAGAATGTTTCCATTTGTAGACCAATCACCAAATAGGATAGGATGATAACCAAGCTCAATGCGTGATATTCAAAAACAACTTTTCTACTGATCAGAGGGATAGTGTTACTCATAATCCATAGCCGTATTTTTAGTCAACACAATACAGTTAGCAGGCACTTCCACTGTTTCTAACATATTACAGATTTGTGTGTTGGCATAATTTAATGGGCATTAAATTGAATTAATAACTTACTTTAACACAGTTACATTAGAGTTAAAGCGGTGATGCGCTATGTGTGTTTTTAACTATTATTATAAGCTGTCACTTATAAAAATGCTGTATCGGACAGTCATTATTTCTCAAGCTAATAATTGACCAATTAGCTTTCTCAGCAAACAATGCCAATTTTTCATCAGGATCAACCGCAACAGCATAATCGACTAGCTTAAGCAAAGGTAAATCATTGTGTGAATCACTGTAAAACCAGCTATCTTGCAGCGTTTCAGTAGAGTTTTTTAGCCACTGTTCCAATAGTATCACCTTACCTTCTCGAAAACAGGGAATATCACTAAAACCCCCTGTATATTTGCCATCTATAAACTCAGGCGTTGTTGCTAATAAATTCTCTATGCCATAAAGCTTAACAATAGGTTCAGTGACAAAGCGATTGGTAGCGGTAATTACTAACAAGGTATCACCTCGTTCTCTATGTTTATCAACCAGTTGCTGAGCGGGTTTTAACAGTATCGGCGTGATAACTTCCTCAATAAATTGCGCTCGCCACTGATAGAGTTGCTCAACTGGATTGTCGGCTAAAGGTCGCAAAGAAAAACGTAAAAACTCAACAATATCCAACGTACCTAGGCGGTAATCTTCATAGAATTTAGCATTAGCGTATTCATATTCTGCCTTATTCACAATACCTTGATCGACAAGAAATTGCCCCCATAAGTAATCGCTGTCATCGGCTATCAAGGTATTATCTAAATCAAAAATTGCTAAACTCACAATGAATCCTGTTTTTAAGTTAATTAAAAGCGTTATGTACTATGGCATATAGGGTTCTTTTATGGAACAATGGCGGCAATTACAAACTACTTAGGCTATTACCGTCCCTCTATTATAGGCAAGATTAGGCGATAGCAAAGGTAAATGACAGGTTTTAACATGATAGACTCTAAAGGATACCGACCCAATGTGGGCATCATCCTTTGCAATAATGAGGGTCGCGTGTTTTGGGCAAAACGGATGGGTATGGACGCTTGGCAATTTCCGCAAGGCGGCATCAATGACGACGAAGACCCTGAAACTGCGATGTATCGAGAATTGTGGGAAGAAACAGGCTTGCAACAGCAACATGTACAAATTCTTGGACGAACGCGTTATTGGCTTAGGTATCAATTGCCAGAACGCTATATTCGCAAAAATTCGCAACCCCTGTGCATTGGACAAAAACAAATTTGGTTTATGTTACGCTTAATTACCCAAGATTCAGCAGTGCGTTTTGACCATTGTAGCAAGCCAGAATTTGATAGCTGGCGGTGGGTGGATTATTGGGAGCCACTCAATAGCGTGGTTTATTTTAAACGCAAGGTTTATCAAAAAGCCATGATTGAATTAGGTGCTATTTTGGGCGTTGTTAATTAACCATGAGTTGTTAGCAACAAGTATGGGGGGTTAAGATTGGAGGACACAGATAACATCCCTTTAAGGGATGTTATCTGTTGCATTCGCTACGTCTAAGGAATTTTGAGTACGGCAAAAACCGCAATACTACGCCGCCTGCGCGTGTTCAGTGTCTAATTCTAACTGTTGATCTAACAAATACTGGCTTTCTTCCAGCCAACGAATAATAGACAGTTGCCCTGCATGATTTTCAACTAACGCGGTACAGCTTTCTACCCAATCGCCCGTATTACAGTAGGTTCTACCGCCTTCCATTTCAGCAATATCGGCATGATGAATATGCCCGCAAATAATGCCATCTACATTTCTTTTTTGCGCTTCTAAGTCCAGAATATGCTGATAATTATCCATCACTTGAATAATATTCTTTACTTTTTGTTTTAGAAACGCCGACAGCGACCATTGGTTTCTGTAACCCAGTACGCACCGCAGGCTATTAAACCAGCGATTCATATCCAATAATACTTCGTAAACTTCACCACCGATATACGCCAAATTTTCATTGTTACAGACGATGCTATCAAAACCATCGCCGTGTACCACCAAAAACCGTCGCCCATCTTTGGTTTCATGAATAGCATCCAGTTGAATATCCACGCCATTAAAGTGCATTCCTATATGCTTGCGTAACGGCTCATCATGATTGCCTGGAATATAAATAACGTGCGTACCTTTTTTCGCCTTGCTAAAAATTCGCTGCACAATGTCATTATGCAAGGTAGGCCAATAAAAGCCCGATTTGAATTTCCATAAGTCGATAATATCGCCAACCAAATACAAAGTGTCACAATCGACGTTATCAAGAAAATCTCTGAGTTGCTCGGCTTTACAGCCTTTAGTACCCAAATGGGTATCGGATATCCAAATTGAACGATAATGTAATGTCATGTTAGTCATGCTCCGCTTAATGTTCTAAGCGAACAGAATAACAACTGATTATGACAGTCTATTAACCGTTGAATGACGATTCTATGACGAAAAACAAAAAACCAATGCGTTCTTTCAAGTCATTTACTGTTCCAATAACAGCTTATCGCCAGCCATAATCGAACAGTAAGCCCATAAAAATAGCTAGACCAAACCAGTTATTATTTAAAAAGGCTTTAAAACATAAGACCTTATCGCGGTGAAAAATTAAGTGTTGTTGATACACTGATAAACCAGTAGCACACATTACCCCCATATAATAAGCCCATCCATTGTGTTGTAGTATGCCGATAACTATCAGTAAAGCCAAAATAATTATTTGTAATACTGCCATAATATGGCGATCATATTTACCGAATAAAATGGCTGTGGATTTAACGCCTATTTTTAAATCATCGTCTTTATCAACCATTGCATACATGGTGTCATATACCAATGCCCATAATATAACGGCTATATACATAAGCCATGCAACCATTGGAATAGCATTAATTTGTGCAGAAAAGGACATAGGTACAGCCCAACCAAACGCAATACCTAAATAGGCTTGCGGTAATTGCGTGTAACGTTTCATGAATGGGTAACTGGCTGCCAAAAATGCACCGACAAATGATAATAAAATAGTGTAAATATTAAGCAATAATACCAGCGCGAATGCACAAGAAATCAATACCAGAAAAAACAGTAATGCTTCTTTGGGAGTGACTTTACCAGCGGCAATTGGGCGTTGTTTGGTTCGCTCAACATGGGGATCAAAATTACGGTCAGCATAATCATTAATCACACAACCTGCTGCTCGCATTATTATTACACCCGAACAAATCACCGTGAGTACCAGCATATCAGGTTTACCATTACTGGCTACCCATAATGCCCATAATGCAGGCCATAATAAAATTAAAATGCCAATTGGTCGGTCAAAGCGAGCTAATAACCAATATTGTTTTGCCCTATCCATTACCCTTTCTATCATTAGATTACCTTTTTTGCCGCCTAAATTTTTTAAGTGCTATTATAACCCTTTATATTCAGTCATTATCTGTAACCTGTATGACCACTATTTTGATTTTGTATTTTTCCCGTCATGGATCTACCGCTGAGATGGCGAATTTAATCGCCCGAGGTGTGGAATCGGTAGAAGGGGTTGAAGCGGTACTTAGAACTGTTGCCGATGTTTCTACTGTATGCGAAAAAACTGCTGATTCTATTCCAGCGCATGGCGCGATTTACGCTACGTTAGACGATTTAAAATCTTGTGATGGCTTAGCCTTAGGTAGCCCGACCCATTTTGGTAATATGGCAGCTCCGCTAAAATATTTTATCGATCAAACTACGCCATTGTGGTTATCGAGCGCGTTACAGGGTAAACCTGCGGCAGTGTTTACTTCATCAGCGAGTATGCACGGCGGGCATGAAAGCACCTTGTTATCAATGATGTTGCCATTATTACATCATGGTATGTTGATACTTGGCTTGCCTTACAGTGAAGCCGCATTACGCGAAACCTCCACAGGCGGCACACCTTATGGCGCAAGTCATTGGTCTCTGGAACAAGGCGGACTTTCTGAACATGAAAAAACCCTATGCCGTGCGTTAGGTGCGCGGCTGGCAAAAACTGCCCAGCAGTTAAAACTCAGCGTATGAAAATAGCACAGATTGGTTATGTGGTTGCATTAGCTGGATTTTTCGGGCTGTTTATTTTATCAATGCTCTGGTATACCGTGCTTGCTCCTCCTACTCAATTTCCTGTTGCCTTGGTTTTATTGATAACAGTCACACCGTTATTATTACCGATGCGTGGTTTATTAAATGGCAAACCAAAAAGCTGTGCGTGGGCAGCTTATATCAGTATGTTGTATTTTATCCACGGCTCGATAGAAACTTATAGTAATTCTAGTGAGCGTTACTACGCGGCATTAGAAGTTGTTTTTAGCTTAATGCTTTTTTTCGGCGCAATCGGCTATGTACGCTGGATAAAAAAATAACAATCACCATGTCAACACAATTGCCTTTACAGTTTGAATTCAGAGTCAATCAAACCTTTGCAGATTTTTTTGCAGGTAGCAATCAAGAAATTATTAGTCACTTACAAAATAGTGTTTCGGGTAATGGAGAATTACAAGTTTTTCTTTGGGGACAATTAGGCTTAGGGAAAACACATTTGCTACAATCCTGTTGTCACCTAGCGCACAGTTTGCACCGTAGTTCCTTTTATTTGGATTTAGCCAGCAGTCATTTGCCCGATGCGGAAATTCTGACAGGATTAGACGGATTAGATCTCGTGTGCTTCGATAATGTTGAAGCAATTGCAGGCAATACCGACTGGGAAATGGCGTTTTTTCATTTTTTTAATCAGCACAGAGACAGTGAGCATACCCTAATTATTTCTGCCGCGTGTCTACCAAATGAAATAGATATTAAATTACCTGATCTTAAAACACGGTTAAATTGGGGGTTAACGTTGAAATTACAGCCTTTAATTGATAACGACCGAATCACCGCATTAATTTTTAAAGCTAATCAAATGGGTTTTGAAATTTCCCCACAAGTTGGACTATTTTTACTCAGCCATTACGATCGCGATTTATCCGATTTATGGCAATTATTAAAACAACTCGATAAAGCCTCACTTGCCGCCAAACGCAAATTAACCGTTCCATTTTTAAAACAGATTTTAGATGGCGTTACCTTGTAACGTAGCCTGTTAGCTATAAAAATAAGCGACCCATAAAAAAGGCTGTCACCTTTAGGAGACAGCCTTTTTTATGTGTGAATGAAGTTAAAAGTATTATTAAGCGATTGCTTTTACTTTTGCATTCAATCTGCTTTTGCCGCGTGAGGCTTTATTTTTATGAATAATGCCTTTGTTGACAGCAGAATCGATAATCGGCACTACAGTGTTGTAGGCAGCTTGCGCTTTTTCTTTATCGCCTGCGTTTACAGCAGCAATAACTTTTTTTACAAAAGTGCGTAAGTTGCTGCGTTGTCCTGCGTTGCGAACACGGCTTTTTTCCGCTTGTTTCGCACGCTTTTTAGCTTGTGCTGTATTAGCCATAGTGTCTCGATTCTTTTAAAGTTGAGTGAAATAGCCGTGTATTATCATTTTAACTGCTATTATTGTCAATCTATTTAATATCTTATGAGGACAGTTAGCGTGAGTGGGCGACTTTTTAAATCAACAGTCGTGGTAGGAAGCATGACGCTTATCTCCCGATTGTTGGGATTTGTTCGAGATATGTTGATTGCCCGTCTGTTTGGTGTTGATTTAGCCACTGATGCGTTTTTTGTGGCATTTAAAATTCCCAATTTTTTGCGGCGTTTGTTTGCCGAAGGCGCGTTTGCTCATGCGTTTGTGCCTGTGCTTGCAGATTATAAAGAACAAGGTACTAAAGTGGCATTAAAGCTATTCATTGATAAAACCGCTGGTACGTTGGCAGTGTGTTTGCTGTTGCTGACGCTGATAGGTATTGTACTTGCCCCCGTGCTTATTTTGTTACTAGCTCCTGGTTTTTCATGGCAGGGAACGCAACATGATTTATCGGTATGGATGTTACAAATCACCTTTCCTTATTTATTATTTATTTCCCTGACCGCCTTTGCAGGCAGCATTTTAAATGCGCATGGAAAATTTGCCGTCCCCGCACTCACGCCAGTTTTTCTCAATATCTGCATGATAATCACGGCAATCTGGCTTGCGCCATTGATGGAAACTCCTGTAATAGCATTAGCGTGGGGGGTTTTTATTGCGGGTATCGTGCAGTTATTATTTCAAATTCCGCCCTTAATACGTTTAGGTTTACTGCCACGTCCACGCATTGATTTTCAAGATACGGGTGTTAAACGTGTATTAGGGCTGATGTTACCCGCCATGTTTAGCGTCTCAGTTACGCAAATTAATTTATTGCTGGATACCTTAATTGCGTCATTTTTAACGGTTGGTAGTGTATCGTGGTTGTATTATTCGGATCGATTAGTAGAATTTCCTTTAGGTATTTTAGGTCTGGCACTCGGTACAGTGATTTTACCTAGCTTAGCGAATAATCATGCCGCCGAAGATACCATCGCTTTTTCCAATTCCTTGGATTGGGGTTTGCGATTAGTCTTATTGGTGGGAATGCCTGCAACCATAGGCTTATTCATGCTCGCTGAACCTATGTTATCTACCCTATTTCAGTACAAAGAATTTAGTATTAATGACGTACATTTAGCGGGACTAAGTTTAAGAGCCTACGCAGTAGGCTTGCTAGGTTATTTATTGATTAAAGTCCTCGTTCCCGCGTTCACTTCACGCCAAGAAGTCAAAACGCCTGTACGTTATGGGATATATGCAATGGGGGTCAGCTTAGCGTTAAATGTGGCATTAGTCTTCCCGTTAGCACACGCAGGTTTAGCCTTAGCCACCTCATTAGGTGCATTTTTTAATGCCGCGCTCTTGCTAAAAAAACTGCTTAAAGATAAGGTTTATCAACCTGCAACAGGTTGGCTATTATTTTTTGCTCGCGTCTTGTTGGCAAGTGCTGCAATGACAGCAGTTTTGTATTATTGGGTGAATGCTGAGTGGTGGAATGCGTGGAGTGCAACAGAACGCGTGATAAATTTGCTAAAATGGATAGCCGTAGCCATCAGCGTTTATAGTGCAAGCTTGCTAATCACAGGCTTAAAAATAAAGCATTTGACTGTATTAATTGGCACAACAGAAAAAAAACCTTAGCTTTCATGGATATACCTCTACATGAGAGCTAATTAAACAACAACAGAGGTGAATAATTTGGAGATTTATCGATGAACAATCTTACCGCACTTTCTTTAAGTATTGGCGCATTAAGCGGCGTTGCAACTTTTTTAGCCGTCGGTCCTACAGCGGGTATATTTTTAATATGGGCATTGACTATTGCGTGGGCAGCTTATTTTGCCTTTGGTGCGACTAAAGAAGCACAAAAAAATGTCATCGTTTGTGGCGCGTTTGGTGTTTTGATGGCGTGGATAGCAGCAGTCATTATTACCACTATTCCAGCAGGTTCAATGGCTTTCCCATTAATGGCTTCTGTTGCCGTTGCTGTTTCTGTTGTTGTATTGTGTCTTGCTGCCCATTTTCCACAGTTGGCAACAATTCCAGCCAGCGTATTGGGTTATTCAGCTACGTTTGCTTATTTATTAGAAGGGGGCAAATTAACCCCAGAAGTATTACTAAGTGCGCATTGGGGTAATCCTTTATTAATCGTCACCGCGTCTATTGCTATTGGTGCATATTTCGGTGAAGGTTCTGTATTATTAAGTAGCAAAATACAAGAATTAGCCAACAAAAAATAATTACTTAAATGAATAGGGGCAATGAATAACATTGCCCCTACGATTAGATTATCACACAGACCATCTATTCTTCGCTTTTATAAAGCCAACCGCCAATTCTGGCATTTTTTCAGGTTATTTTTAATGAACTTTATTGATAATAGTGGTTTGTTCACTCAAGCTGTTTTAGATTTATTTAGTCAGAACGAAAACTATTTATACATACCCGAAGCTGATTTAGAACAGGCTGAAAAAAATCTAACACTATTGATTAATTATTGGCAAGAATCGTATCTAACTATTTTAACGCCTGTCATTAAAAAAAATAAAATAACTAAATTTGGTGTTCCAGAAGGGTTTGAATTATCCAATAGCTCAGAAACAGAAATTGAACAAGGGTTAATTAGAAAAACCCTTGAAATTATCGGTTTTGAAAATAAAATCGCCAATAACAAAAGTTTAACTGGCAGCGATAAAGCAGATCGTCCAGATATGATTTTATTTTCCTCAAGTCATGATATTCAAACAGCTAATCAAGCATTACAAAAAGATAATTTATTTAATGGACGACAGTTTTGTAAGTCGGCGTGTTTTATTTTAGAAGCTAAAAGAACCACAGAAAATACCGATGATACTAAACATATTAAACAAACGCATGATTACTTATTAAATTACAGTAAAGAATGGGGGATTTTATCTAATGGCTTATCATGGCGATTAATACATAAAAATAATGAAGATATTTTTTTAAGATTTGATTTAGTATTATTCTTACAGCAATTCATTGGTAAAAATAAACGAAAACTTAATTCCGAAGACAGTAAGCAGTTTGCTTTATTTGAACATTTATTTGGTAGTAAAGCTCATGCCAGCGGTTTTTTAGCGAATCTCTATAGCGAAACAGAAAAAGCACTTGCTAATTTACGCGAAATTTTAAGAGAAAATGCTCATAATGCCGTAGAACAAATCGCGACAGGATTTTGGATAAATGCCAATAATAGAAGCAAAGGCTGGTTAAATGAACACCCTAAACAAATAGAATTAGATTATTTACGCGAACAATCATTAATTCTACTGTATCGATTATTATTTATACTCAAAGCAGAAAGCCGTGATTTATTAATTAAATATAATGGCAATCAAGCAACCGCTTACGCGCAAGAATACGCGCTTTCACATTTACTTGCGCAATTAGAAGAAAAAACACCTGAGCAATTAACAAGACCTACTATTTATAGAACTTTACAAAAATTATTTCAAGCTATTGATGTAGGCGATCCGCAATATGGTGTTCCTGCCTATAATGGCGGATTATTTGATGCAGAAATACATAAAGACTTATTCCACTGGGAAATGACAGATGCCGCATTAAAATCGGTACTCAGTGCGTTAATGTATGCCGACAAAGAAAGAAAAAAAGAAATTGTCTGGAAAGAATTAGATGTTCGAGATTTAGGCGATGTGTATGAAGGATTACTTGAACAACGTCTGATTTTAGACAAAGATTTTGAAGTCCCAATATTAATGCTTAAAAATGAAAATGGCGAGCGCAAAACCAGTGGTTCTTATTTCACTCCTGATTCATTAGTTACACAATTAGTTAATAAAACATTATTGCCCTTATTAGATGCCTGTGAAAATAATCCCAATACTATTTTAGAACTAAAAATATTAGATCCCTCTATGGGCAGTGGGCATTTTTTAGTCAAAGCCATTGATATAATGTCGCGTTATTTAGCGATGCACTGTAATCCAAAAGATTTAATACATCCAGATAAAGGTATCAAAAATACTAATGATGCTAATGTGCGTGCTTACTGGAAAATAAAAGTCGTTGAAAATTGTATATATGGTGTTGATTATAACCCCATGTCGGTCGAGTTAGCGAAAGTCGCTATTTGGTTACATACCGCAGATTATGAAAAGCCCTTATCCTTTTTGTCGCACCATTTAAAAGTAGGTAATGCCTTATTAGGTGTCGATATAGAAGATTTAAAAGAACCTGCATTAGAAGCAAAAAAATTAAAATCTGGCTTAGTATGGCAAGTAAAACCAAATATTAAAAATGCTACTAATTCTTATGAAGATAATCAGCTCAATAAGCAAATGGGATTGTTTTTTATAGATGAGGATATTATTGGCGATGTGTTATCTCATATTAGAGTGTTATTAGCCTCTGCCAGTAAACAAAGACAAGATATTCGTAATAAACGCATTAACTACGAAAAAATCGTAAAAGAATTATCCGCTTATAAATTATTAGCTGATTTATGGTGCGCACAATGGTTTTTTGTAGAGCCAGATGAACAGGGAATTAAAGCGTTTAGTAATCATGGTAATAGTTTATATAATCGCTTACTGAGAATATGTACTATAAAAGATTCTTCGCAACGGGAAATTGAATTAGAAAAATTTAAAAATAATAGTTTTGTCAAAATGGTTAAAGCCAATACTGAGCATGGCTATGGCGCACGTCCTACCCTATTTTTTCATTGGCAATTAGAATTCCCAGAAGTTGCTTTTGATAATACAGGACATCCTAAATCCGATTATGGCTTTGACGTAGTATTAGGAAACCCTCCTTGGGATAAAATTAAGCCAGAAATCAAACCTTTTTATGCTCCATATTCCGTAGAGGTTGCCAATACCCAAGGCGCGAGTATAAAAAAATTAGTCCATGAATTAGAAAAAAAATATCCTGAATTAAAAAATGGCTGGCTAAACTATGAAAATACTATTCAAAAAACAGTCAATTTTTTAAAAGTAACAGGGTATTATCAATACCAAAGCACATTGGTAGATGATAAAAAAACAGGTGGTGATCCTGATTTATTTCGTTTTTTTATTGAACGTGCTTATAAATGTGTTCGTGCAGGTGGGCGAGTCGGTTTAGTAACCCCTGCTGCTTTATGGCAAGCCGAAGGTTGCACTGCTTTACGGCAATTATTATTGCGCGAAAATACCATAGAACATCTTTATACCTTTGAAAATTTTCGTAAATGGGCATTTGGAATTCATACCAGTTTTAAATTTACGGGGTTTGTTTTTAAAAAACAAACGCCTGATAATAATCATTCATTCCCCGCTGGTTTTATGTTGCGTAATATAGATTATTTAGACGCAGATACTAAAACAATGCGGCTTATGCAGTTATCTTTACCACTAATCACAGCATTAAGTCCTGATACGTTGGCATTATTGGATTTTAAATCAGCAGGTGATAATAATTTAGTGGCAAAGTTGCATAAAAACTTTTTAGCATTAGGAAAAAGTGATTGGGTAATTAAATATCGTTGTGAATTACACATGACTAATGATGCACATTTATTCAGAGATATAGAATGGATGAAAAAAAGAGCATTTAGTAAAACAGAATTAAGTGGTGGAATTAAATATCAGCGAGAATTAGATATGTCTAATGATGCCTATTTATTTAGAGATAGGGAATGGATGATAAAACATGGGTTTAATGGTTTGGTTTCTGAAAATGCCGAGTTTTATGAAAATAGAGCTTATTCAAAAGTAGATTTAATCTTGAAAGATAAACAAATACTAAGTGTTTATATTCATCCAGACGATAAAAAAATAGCCGAGGAAAATCCCCATTTAAGCGCGGATCACTTTTATATTGTTCCGAATGAAACTTATGTACCATTATATGAAGGGCGAATGGTACATATATTCGATCATTGTCAAAAAGCTTATTCTGCGGGTGAAGGTAGAAAAGCTAAATGGGAGGATTTAGATTTTGATAATAAGGCGTTAAAACCAAGAGCTTTTGTAAGTTTAAAACACGCGCAAATTAAGATACAACCTAAGTTGGGTTTTTGTGATGTCACTGGTGCAACCAATGAACGCAGTACCTTGGTTTGTTTATTACCCGAACAGGTCGCTTGTGGCAATAAAGTACCGACTTTTACCTTTAAAGAACCATCAATAACTAATTTAATTCTATTGCAATGTTTAATGTCATCTTTTGTTTGGGATTTTTTAATCCGTTTACGAATATCTATGTCTATGACTATGAATTTTTTATCCCAAATTCCTGTGCCTAAATTAGCCGATATTAATAGCACGTTAGCCACTGAATTATGCGAACGAGCAGTTAAATTAAGCTGCACGACACCTGAAATGATGAGTTACTGGAATGCTATTTTTCCTGATATTCCTTGGACAACAGAATCTGCAACTTATGATTTAAAAGAACGTGCTATTTTACGCGCAGAAATCGATGCACGAATTGCTAAATTATATAATTTAAGTGTAGAGGAGTACGCTAGAATATTGACACATTTTCCATTGTTAGATAGAAAGTTTATGCCATTAGAAGGGGATAAATTTATTGCTGATGGTACGGATGAAATTAAAACTGATCGTGCTTTTATTACCCGTGATTTAGCTTTACATCATTATATTTTATATTTGCGTCAATTGGGTGAGAAAATTCCTTTTATTGATAATTTAGAAAACTTTTATCGAGATAAAGTTGAACTTGATCCTAGTAGTGAAGAAAGCCGTTTTAGAATTGGTATCATTAAAGATTTAGAAAAACGAATTGCAATAGCTATCGAAAATGGTTCGATTGCTTATATACCCTCTTAGAAACAATGGCTTTAGTTTTGGTTAACTATTGAAAAGGTAATGGGTGGGCTGTGTTCGATAGTAAAAGCTGACAACCATCAGCATGGTTTTGAAGAGTGATAAGGGGAAAGATAACCCTCTAGGCTTAGTCCTAGAGGGTTATCTTTATCGGAGTTTATTTCAATGAAATGGTTTCGACGCGACCTTTGGTTTCGATGATTAGTTTATCTTCTTTAGATAACCAACCAATTGCGCGTTGTACGTCATTTTTATTGATTTCTGTTTCAGTCGTGATTTTAGTCACGCTAGATGGTCCATTTTTGTCCAGATATTGCCAGATTTTACCTGCTGCATCACTGATTGCATTGCTCATTGTTATTTACCTTTATGGTGATTGATGAAAAATTAATAAGTTTTAACGTGGTTTATCAGGTAGCACTATATTAACTTCAAGTGTTTCCTGATGTTCGTCTTGTTCAAAATTAACGGATATGGAATCATTTCCAACATTAACGTATTTTTGTATCACTTGTAGTAGCTCTTTCTGTAATTGTGGAAGATAAGAGGGCTGATTCTTGAAGGATCGCTCATGAGCAACCAAAATCTGCAATCTTTCTTTTGCAACCGATGCTGAACTAACTTTGGTTATCTTAAAGTAATCCAATAAACTCATTACTTACTCCCGAAAAACTTCCCAAAAATTCCTTTTTTCTCTTCAATAAAGCGATGTGGTTTGTCTTCGCCTAAATAACGAGCAACAATGTCAGTATAAGCTTGACCTGCATCACTTTTTTCATCGAGAATAACAGGTATTCCTGAATTTGATGCGGTTAAAACAGATTTTGATTCTGGAATTACTCCCAGTAAATGCAGCGATAAAATATCCTGCACATCGGCTACGCTCAACATTTCACCTATTTTTACCCGTTCTGCTGAATAACGGGTTAGTAGTAAATATTCTTTAATGGGTTCTAAATTTTGCTCGGCGCGGCGTGATTTACTCGCCAAAATACCTAGCATACGGTCTGAGTCTCTTACTGAAGCGACTTCTGGATTAGTTACCACAAAGGCATCATCGGCGAAATACATAGCGAGATGCGCACCTTTTTCAATGCCAGCAGGTGAGTCGCAAACGATGTATTTAAAATCTTTAGCTGCCAGTTCTTCTAGGATTTGCCCGACACCCTCTTGGCTTAGCGCGTCTTTATCGCGGGTTTGCGAGGCGGGCAGAATGTATAGGTTTTCACAATGTTTATCCTTAATCAAGGCTTGATTAAGCGTCGCTTCTCCATAGATGACATTGACAATGTCATAAACAACACGGCGTTCACAGCCCATAATCAAGTCGAGATTACGCAAACCAACATCAAAGTCGATAACTGCTGTTTTGTGACCTTTTTTTGCGAACCCCATGGCTATGGCTGCACTGGTTGTGGTTTTACCAACTCCGCCTTTACCTGATGTTACAACGATAATTCTTGTCACTTGTTTCCTCCACTGTAGCGATATTAGATAATATCTTTAATAATCAAGGTATGACCTTGTAAATAGATCTGAACTGATTTTTTACTAACAACGTCACGCATATCCATATCCTCACTGATTTTGTAATTTCCAGCAATTGAAATAAGCTCGGCTTGCAAATCTGAACAGAAAATTCGAGCATCCACATTGCCCTGTACTCCAGCTAAGGCGCGACCTCTTAAGGTATTGTAAACATGGATATTACCTTCAGCCATAATCTCAGCACCTGCACTCACTTGCGCTAAAACGATTAAATCACCTGATGCGTAAAGTCGTTGACCTGAACGAACAGGGCGAGTAATTATGGTGGCACTGGCATTAACTGAAGGCTCAGGTTCAATGATTTTTTGTTTTTGTGCTTGAGTGTCAGCGGATGTGAGTGTGCTACTGTGCGCTGAATAGACGGGAATAAGTAACGCCAATGCTTCTTTATTTTGCTGAGTAGTACCGCCTCGTATTCCAGTGGGTAGTAGACCCGATTGTCGAATAATATCTACTAAAGCTGGAATATCGATCGCACGACTTAGCTTATTCAGCTCTTGTACGTCAAAAATTAAAGGTGAGTTTTTAAAGAATTCGGGAGCCAAATCGACTTTTTCTTGAAGCTGTTGCCCAATAGCCTTTAAATCGTCGGAAAACAGAATTAAAATAGGTACGGAAAAACTACCGCTTTTAAATTCTAGTGTTGGCGAGTTAGTAGGCATTTTTCAAAAATTTGTCAGCATTTGTTAGGCACATAATATCATTAACGGTGCTGAGTTTATCACTGCTAACAAAAAAAACAACGCGCTATTAGCTGACGGTTTGCTCATGCCATAAAAAAGGGCTACTTTCCTTAAGAATAGTAGCCCTATTTTTATTTTTAAAACGATTAACGTTTTGAGTACTGAGGACGTTTTCTCGCTTTGTGTAGACCGACTTTTTTACGTTCTACGATACGAGAATCACGGGTAACAAACCCTGCTTTTCTCAGAGCTGGACGTAAAGCTTCATCATATACCATTAAAGCGCGGGTCAATCCGTGACGAATAGCACCAGCTTGACCAGAGGGGCCACCGCCTTTAACAATTACATTAACATCGAATTTGCCAACCATATCAACACACTCTAGCGGCTGACGAGATACCATCTGATCGGTTTTACGACCAAAATAATCTTCGATAGATTTTGTGTTAATGGTGATTTTTCCAGTGCCTGATGTTGCGTAAACGCGTGCTACTGCACATTTACGACGACCTGTTCCATAATACTGAGCTGCTGCCATGGTCTATCTACTCGCTTAAATGTCTAAAACTTTTGGCTGTTGAGCCTGATGATCGTGTGCAGGACCTGCATAAACTTTCAATTTCTTGAACATTGCACGACCCAATGGATTGTTAGGTAACATACCTTTAACCGCAGTAGTAAGAATACGATCAGGGAACGTTTGTCTTAACTTACCTAGGCTAACGGTTTTCAGATTACCGATATATCCTGTGTGATGTTGATATAATTTATTTTTTTCTTTATTGCCTGTAACGCCAATTTTTTCTGCATTTACTACAATAATATAATCACCCGTATCAACGTGCGGTGTGTATTCTGGTTTGTGTTTGCCGCGAAGACGCAGTGCAATTTCAGAAGCTAAACGACCTAAGGTCTTTCCTTCTGCATCGACTACATACCAATCGCGCTTAACTTCTTCTGGTTTTGCACTAAATGTTTTCATGTTTTGTTACTTATGTCTTGCGGTTAAAGGCTCAATAAAAGACTGCGAAGTTTACTAAACATCGGAATGTTTTTCAATGTTTATTTACGATTAAAGTTATGATTGTTTAGTATATCGTTTTTTTTGGACAAGGATCACTGTGTTTAAGATTGTTTCGATAACTATGTGACTGCGTTTAATCACGCTTTGTTTAGTGTAATCACATTACGCAAACTTATTGCAATATACTGAGTATTCAAAATATGGAACGATTCATGCTTGTATTATTACAAGCAGTTGTAAAATAAGTCTGCAAAAAGCCAACCTAACCATCGGGAAATAGGAAAAAAGATTATGACCATTCGCGTCGCCATCCGTCACAAAACGGTATACAACTTCGATAGACCTGTTTCGCTGTCGCCTCATGTATTTCGATTACGTCCAGCGGTACATAGCCAAACACCTATCAAAGCATACACTTTACGCATTGAACCCAAAGATCATTTTATCAATTGGCAACAAGACCCGTTTGGTAACTTGCTCGCCCGCGTAGTATTTCCGAATAAATGCGAAAGATTGAGCGTTGAAGTGGAAGTTATCGCTGATATGACTGTGATTAATCCCTTTGATTTTTTTGTTGAAGATTATGCTGAGAACTATCCATTTAGTTACGACGCGCTGACTCTGAAGGAGTTACAGCCGTATTTGGAAGTCACAGAAAAAGGTCCTTTATTAAGACAATGGGTTAAAGAATTTGATGTCAGCAAACGCTCTATCAATGACTTTTTAGTTGATATTAATCGCAAAGTTTTTGAAGCACTTAGCTATAACATACGCATGGAAGTGGGTATTCAAAACTGTGAAGAGACGTTAAAAATCCGCAGTGGTTCATGTCGGGATTCGGCGTGGTTATTGGTACAGATACTGCGTCATCTTGGCTTAGCAGCACGGTTTGTATCAGGATATTTAGTACAGCTTACCTCTGACATAAAATCACTTGATGGTCCTTCAGGCCCTGAAAATGATTTCACTGATTTACACGCGTGGACAGAAGTTTATATACCTGGTGCAGGCTGGATAGGGTTGGATCCGACTTCAGGTTTGTTGACGGGCGAAGGGCATATTCCATTAGCGTGTACCCCTGATCCAGCCAGTGCTGCACCTGTTACAGGTGGCACAGATAAATGTGAAGTGGCATTTGAATTTAGCAATACGGTAGATCGGTTACACGAAGATCCGCGTGTCACTAAACCTTATACCGATGAGCAGTGGTATCGCATTGATGCCTTAGGTCAGGCAGTTGATAAACGCTTAATGGAAGATGATGTTCGCTTGACAATGGGCGGTGAACCGACTTTTGTATCAGTCGATGATATGGAAGGCGATCAATGGAATACGCACGCCGATGGTGCAAATAAGCGTGAGCTTGCACAACAATTGACCATTCGC
Organism: Methylococcales bacterium; assembly: GCA_037133675.1. Classification (GTDB taxonomy): domain Bacteria; phylum Pseudomonadota; class Gammaproteobacteria; order Methylococcales; family Methylomonadaceae; genus UBA4132. The sequence goes on along the minus strand of JBAXNR010000002.1, from coordinate 82,265 downwards.
CTGCGTGATGTGTTTGCCAAAGGTGCGATGCTGCATTATGGTCAAGGTAAATGGTATCCAGGTGAAGCCTTGCCGCGTTGGCAATATGGTATTTTTTGGCGTAAAGATGGATCATCGATTTGGCGTAATCCAAACCTGCTTGCTGACATCAATAAAGACTACGGTCATACCATCAAACACGCACGACAATTTATTCAGCAAATCGGTCAGCGTTTGGGTGTACAACCCCGCTACATAGTCACTGCTTATGAAGATAGTTTTTATCATCTTTGGCAAGAAGGCACGTTGCCCGACAATCTTGATCCGTTAAAAAGTAATTTAAAAGATTCGATTGAACGCAAAACGCTAACCAAATTATTGGATACGGGTTTGAATCAACCCGCAGGTTTTACGCTACCCATTAAATGGAACTGGTCTGAACAATGTTGGCAAAGTGGTCCTTGGGATTTTCGCCGTGGTGAGATGTTTCTGATTCCTGGTAATTCTCCTATGGGTATGCGTTTACCCTTAGCCAGTTTACCGTGGGTTGCCCCTGATAAAATCGATACCCAAGAGCCACAAAGCCTATTTACCGATTTACCAGAACTGGATGATTATTATGGTGAAGTAACCCGCCGTTATAGCCATATTGAAGAAAGAATCAACGAACACCCCGAAATTATTGAACAGGCAGTGGGAGATGATGTTGCGGTACAAGTGGAAGTGCCACATACCGCGCTGTGTGTTGAGGCGAGGGAAGGGCGGTTATATATCTTTATGCCACCTTTAACTTCACTGGAACATTACCTTGAATTGGTCGCTACCATTGAAGCCACGGCTGAAAGTCTGACTATGCCTATTGTGATGGAAGGCTATGAACCGCCGCGTGATTATCGTGTGGAACGCTTAATGGTTACGCCCGATCCTGGTGTCATTGAAGTCAATATTCATCCGTCTAAAACATGGCAAGAATTGGTTGATAAAACTACCATTCTTTATGATCAGGCACGCCAAACCAGACTAGGTACTGAAAAATTTATGCAGGATGGTCGCCATACAGGAACAGGCGGCGGTAATCATATTACGATGGGGGCAGAAATGCCAACCGATAGCCCGTTATTACGCCGCCCTAGTTTATTACGCAGTTTGATTACTTATTGGCAACATCATCCTGGGTTATCGTATTTGTTTTCGGGGATGTTTATTGGTCCTACCAGTCAAGCACCGCGTGTTGATGAAGGACGTGATGAAAAACTCTATGAACTGGAAATTGCCTTTCAACAAATCCCCGAAGGTGAAGTGCCTGAACCGTGGCTGGTGGATAGATTACTACGTCATTTAATGACTGACATCACAGGCAATACCCATCGCTCTGAATTCTGTATTGACAAACTGTATTCGCCTGATAGTTCGACAGGACGCTTGGGTATTTTGGAGCTACGCTCGTTTGAAATGCCGCCTCATGCGCGTATGTCGCTAGTGCAGACGCTGTTATTGCGCTCATTGATTGCATGGTTTTGGCGCGAACCTTATCAGCACGATTTAGTGCGCTGGGGAACGGAGCTACACGATCGTTTTATGTTGCCACATTATGTCCGTGAAGACATGAAACAAGTCACCAAAGACTTACAACGTGCGGGTTTTGCATTTGATCTGGAATGGCTAGACCCGTTTTTTGAATTTCGTTTTCCGCGTTATGGCAATACGCTGGTTGACGGTATTGATATGGAACTGCGTTTTGCCATTGAACCGTGGCACGTTCTTGGTGAAGAAATGAGCAGTACAGGCACAGCGCGTTATGTAGATTCTTCGGTGGAGCGAGTACAAATATTGGTGACGGGCTTTACTGAGAGTCGTTATGTGATTACTTGTAATGGTAGACGGGTGCCGATGCGTAAAACAGGGCGCAATGGTGAGTTTGTGGCGGGGGTACGTTATCGTGCATGGCAACCGCCTTCTGCTTTGCATCCCACTATTGCACCGCATACACCGCTAGTGTTTGATGTGATTGATACTTGGAATGGACATTCGATTGGCGGTTGTACTTATTTTGTCGCCCACCCTGGTGGACGTAGTTATGATGATTTCCCTGTCAATGATTACGCGGCAGAAACGCGTCGCATGACCCGTTTTTGGGATTATGGGCATACCCCTGGCGTTATTATTCGTCCGCCATTGGCAAGCTCTCCGTCTATACCGTCTGATGAAGCATTTCTGACAACATTTAGTATTGCGAACACAGCACCTAGAGCAATGGCACCACCAGAGGAAGAGTTAAGTGCTGAGTATCCATTTACCTTGGATTTACGCTATCGTAATCGGTAGAGTCACTGCTCACAGTTAAGAATTTACGGGTAACTTAGGAGTGCAAGTAAAGCTTGCACTTCCGATAAGCAATCGAATAACCAGATAACGACACATTAGATTTGGAGATTTATTAAATGAGCGATAAATTAAAACTGCTAACACCAGCCACATTGACGTTGGAAGGTAAAAATTATTCATTACCGACTTACATGGGAGTTGAGGGTGAGAAAGCCATTGATATTACTAAGTTACGCAGCCAGACTGGCTATATAACATTAGATGACGGTTATGGAAATACAGGCGCGTGTGAAAGTGCGATCACCTATATTGATGGTGAGCAAGGTATACTGCGTTATCGCGGTTATCCTATCGAGGAATTGGCTGAGCATTCACAGTTTACCGAAGTCGCTTATCTGTTGTTGTATGGGGAATTACCAAACAGTGGTCAATTGCTGACTTTTTCAACCCGTCTTAATGAATCCTCCATTATTCATGAAGATGTACATCATTTTTTTAACGGCTTTCCGCGTGGTTCTCATCCAATGGGCATACTGGCGACGATGGTTGCTTCCTTATCGACTTTTTATCCTGTGCCAGATCAGTTAGACGAAGAGACGGAAATTCAAATTGTGGCTAATCTAGTGTCGCAAGTGCGGACAATTGCGGCATTTTCGTATAAAAAATCCATCGGTGAACCGCTGGTTTATCCGTCCATTAAATATCGCTATACCAGCAATTTCCTCAATATGATGTTCGCCTCGCCCGTGCGTGATTATCAACTGGATATTGATATTATAAATGCCATCGATATGCTGCTAATACTTCATGCCGATCATGAACAGAACTGTAGCACCTCGTCGGTGCGTACCGCTGGCTCTAGTATGGCGAATGTCTACGCGGTGATTACTGCTGGAATTGCCGCACTCTGGGGACCACGTCACGGCGGTGCGAATCAGGAAGTAATTAAAATGCTGGAACAAATTCACGCGGAAGGCGGTGATGGTACAGAATTTATTAATCAAGCCAAAGATAAAAACTCAGGTCGCCGCTTAATGGGCTTTGGTCATCGAGTCTATAAAAACTTTGATCCTCGTGCGATGGTATTAAAACAGCATTGCGATAAACTACTGAACAAACCAGGTGTTAATGATCCATTACTGGATATTGCCAAACGTTTAGAAGAAATTGCCTTGAAAGATGATTATTTCATCTCTCGTAACTTATATCCGAACGTGGATTTTTACTCAGGTTTAATCTTACGCGCTGCGGGCATTCCTACTAATATGTTCACGGTGTTATTCGCAATTGGGCGTATGCCTGGTTGGTTGGCGCATTGGCGGGAAATGATTCACGGTGAATCAGTCACTATTTACCGTCCTCGTCAGATATACACGGGCGAAACCTTACGCCATTATCAAGATATTAATCAACGGTAGTGAGTGGAGTGCAAGCTTTGCCTGCGCATATAAGCAGAGCTTGCACTCCTGCTAGCCTAACTTACTAATAGAACACAGATAAGGAATAAGCCGTGCGTAACACCAACAGCCCTGCCAATGATATTGGTGTGCAATATTACGCGACCCAACTTGGTATCTACGATGAAATGTATCCCACTGAAAACAAGGCATTGCCTTATTGGGAGCGTTTTATGGACGCGCTTGATAGCATGGGTAGCGAGACACTCGAAGCGCGGCGTAAAGAAGCGCATCGGTTGTTGCGTGAAAATGGTGTTACCTATAATGTCTATGGCGATGCACAAAATCTAACCAGACCTTGGCGGCTTGACCCTATTCCTTTGTTGATTAGTAGCGAAGAATGGTTGACGATAGAAATAGGTCTTAAGCAACGTGCGGAGCTGCTCAACCTAATTCTTAAAGATATTTATGGCAAACAGAACTTATTAAAAAAGGGGCTGTTACCCGCTGATCTTATTTTTGCGCATGATGGTTTTTTACGACCCTGTATGGAGTTGTTGAAAAATCAACGGCATCAGCTAACACTTTACTCCGCAAATCTTGCGCGTGGTCCTAAAGGGCGAATGTGGGTATTGGATGACCGTACTCAAGCCCCGTCTGGATCGGGCTACGCCTTAGAGAATCGTACCGTCATGACACGCGTGTTGCCCGATATTTTTCGTGAAACACAGGTGCGGCGATTAGCTGGGTTTTTTAAGGCACTGCGTAGCGGACTGGTTGAGATTGCACACCACAATAAAGAAGACCCGCGCATAGTCATACTGACCCCAGGTCCACTCAATGAAACTTATTTTGAACACGCCTATCTAGCCGCCTATCTTGGTTTTACGCTGGTTCAGGGTGATGATTTAACCGTGCGTGATGGTCGTGTTTGGCTTAAATCTTTATCAGGTTTGCAAGCAGTTGATGTTATTTTACGTCGTGTTGATGACTCTTTTTGTGATCCACTGGAATTGCGTAGCAACTCACAGCTGGGTGTCGCAGGCTTACTTGATGCAGTGCGGCGTGGCAATGTTGCTATTGCTAATCCGCTCGGCAGCAGTGTTTTGGAAAATTCTGGGCTATTGGCATTTTTGCCGCGCTTATCACGGTATTTTTTAAATGAGGAACTTAAGCTGCCCTCAGTTGCAACATGGTGGTGCGGACAAAAGCGTGAGCGCGATTTTGTACTGCAAAATCTTGATAACTTAGTTATTAAACCGATTAATCGTAATCAGGATAATCATGCAGTGTTTGGCGGTCTATTAAGTAGCAAAGATAAAGACCAACTGCGTAGCCAAATTTTAGCGAAACCCCATTTTTTTATTGGACAGGAACAAGTTAGTTTTTCCACCTTACCTGCGTTTATTGACCATCATATCGAAGCGCGTAACGCGGTATTGCGCACCTTTACTGTTGCCAGTGGCGGTGATTATGTGGTGATGTCGGGTGGACTAACGCGCATTGCTCGGCAAAAAGATAATTTTATCGTTTCCAATCAGGCAGGCGGCATTAGTAAAGACACTTGGGTATTAGCGGCTGAACCCGATAAGCCTGTCAGCATCTGGACGAAACCTAAGCGTAATCAATTGATTGAGCCTGTCATTGAACCACTGACCAGTCGTGCTGCTGATAATTTGTTTTGGGTGGGTCGTCATATTGAGCGAGTAAAAACTATTTCACGGCTATTGCGTTCTGTATTAAAAAAATTACGCGAAACGCTAGAATTTAAAGACTCGGTTGACAATGAATGCCTACAGGTATTATTGCGTACTTTGACACAAGTGACAGGGACTTATCCTGGTTTTGTCAAATGCGATGCGCGACTGTTGGAATCACCACAGAATGAGTTGCTATCATTGGCAAAAGATGGTCAGCGCAAAGGCTCACTAACTGCCAATATTCAGGCTTTTGTACAATCCGCATTCAGTATTCGTGATTTTTGGTCACAAGATACATGGCGTAGCGTCGATACTATTCAACGCCGCTGGCAACAGCGAGTCCTTCATAATGAAATTACTGTCGAGCAGTTACAGGCTAATCTGGATGATTTAATCACGGGCATCGTAGCCTTTACAGGCTTAACCAGCGAAAGCATGACGCGTGAAGCTGCGTGGCTAATGCTGGACAGTGGACGCAGATTAGAACGTGCGCTAACACTGATTGCCTTGTTACGTTCAGCCTTGGCATCACGACATGAGGATGCGTTACAAAGTCAGGTACTTGAAGCGGTGCTGGATTCAACGGATAGTTTAACGATTTATCAGCGTCGCTATCGTTCCTATATTCAGTTACCCTTGGTGCTTGATCTGCTATTATTGGATGAACTCCATCCTCGCTCACTTGCATACCAACTACATCAGTTATCTATTCATATCAGTGCATTGCCACGAACAAAAGGTAATCGACATCTCAGTGAAGAAGAGCGGTTAATTTTAAAAGCTTATACTGACCTACGTTTGTGCAACGTGCTGGAATTAACCCAAGTCAATGAAAATGACGGTATCTATATTAATTTGGATCAGTTGCTCTCGAATACTACCGCTTTGTTATGGCGGCTTGCAGACGTTATTGCAGAAGCGTATTTTAGCCACTCGCAGACTTCACAGCTAGTAATGCCCACTACTCATGAGGATGAACTGTGAAATATAGAATCACTCATACCACACTCTATCACTACAGTCAGTCGGTCGGACTATGTCAAAATGAAGCTAGATTACAGCCGCGTAATTTTTGGCAGCAGCAATGTCACCATAGTTATTTCGACATACAACCAACGCCAACAGATTTTAGTGAGTGGCTTGATTTTTTCGGTAATCATGTCACTTATTTCGCTATTCAGCGACCACACACCCAACTAACGGTCACAGCAATCAGCGAAGTAACGCTATTTCCCAGACAAAATAACCTAGATTTAGCAAATAGAATGCCGTGGGAGCAAGCACGCAGCCTATTACAAGAAACACCCATGCAAGGACAATCACAAAGTCAGTATGGACAGGGACAGAATCAAAGTCAAAGTCAGCAACAAAATCAAGATCAGAGCGTTGAAATGCTGGATGCGAGGCAATACTTACTTGATTCGCCGATGGTAACAGTAACAGCAGAACTAGCGGATTATGCACAGAGTTCATTTCTACCCAATCGTCCTTTAGTCGATGTTGTACACGATTTAATGCAGCGGATTTACAAAGACTTCACCTACGATCCAAGCTTTACCACTATTGCTACGCCTTTATCGGATGTTCTTAAGTTTCGGCGCGGTGTTTGTCAGGATTTTGCCCATTTAGCGATTGGTTGTTTGCGTGCCTACAACATCGCCGCACGCTATATCAGCGGCTATGTGGAAACCTTACCCGAAGTTGGGCAACAGCGATTGGTTGGTGCGGATGCCTCTCATGCGTGGTTTTCGGTTTATATTCCAAATACTGGCTGGCTGGATTTTGATCCCACCAACAATACTGTACCGTTAGACCAACATATCACACTGGCATGGGGGCGTGATTATGCTGATGTCACGCCGCTAAAAGGTATTGCCTTTGGCGGTGGTCAACATACCTTGTCAGTGTCGGTGGATGTATTGCGGTTGGAATAATTTTTTAACTTGATGGAGATTATATGAGTACCATTCATTTTATCGGCGGTGAAAAAGGTGGGGTAGGCAAATCGGTGGTTGCGCGGCTATTGGCACAATATTTTATTGACCATGAAATGCCGTTTATCGGTTTTGATACCGATAGATCACACGGTTCGTTATTGCGTTTTTATAACGACTACGCCTCACCGACTATTATCGACAACTACCAGAGTTTGGATGCCATTATTGAAACCGCTTCAGCATATCCGCAACAGCGTATTTTGGTTGATCTTGCCGCTCAAACTCATCACCCATTGGCGCAGTGGATAGAAGAATCAGGTGTGCTTGAATTGGCGAAAGAGCTAGACATTAAGATTTATTATTGGAATGTCATGGATTCGGGTAAAGATTGTGTCGATTTGTTGAATAAACTGCTAGATCAATTCCGCGCCCGTGTTAATTATGTGCTGGTGCTGAATCAGCTTCGTGATGAACAGTTTACTATTTTGGAATCGTCGGGGGTTAAAGAACGAGCCTTAGCGTTTGATGCCAAGGTGATGACTCTAAAACGGTTACACGCGCCAGTTATGACCAAGATTGATAGTAATAGTTACAGTTTTTGGGCAGCGAAAAACAAAGATACCGAAAGCCTAACTGCCTTAGGTTTGCTGGAAAGACAGCGCGTTAAAATCTGGTTAAACCATGCTTATAAAGAAATTGAAACCGTTAAAATTTAAAGCCTACCTATTTGGATTATATCGACATGAAATTAAAGGTTAGTTGCCAACTTTGTTTTGAGATCGTTGAACCCAGTGTTTTAATTTTAATATTGCGTCCTTTCAGAGGCTATCAGCAATGGATTACTCGTGAGGTTTATAGTATTAAGCCCGCTCTGCCGATAATAGAAAGTACCGATAGCTTTGGTAATTCCTATCAGCGTCTAGTTGTACCTATGGGTGATGTATTAATTTATACCTCCGCTGAGGTCGTAGTTAGTGATTATGTTGATGTAGCGCAAGGAGCCTGTTTTGTTGAAATACAACAGCTTCCACCTGAGGTATTGCCCTTTTTATTACCTAGCCGCTATTGTGAATCTGATCGCTTTGGTGATCTTGCCAGAGAAATAACAGATGATGTGTTGCTGGGTTACGATCAAGTTAGAAAAATCAGTGATTGGGTTCGAGAGTCTATCGATTACACCCCTGGCAGTAGTGACTATCCTCTATCAGCGACTGAAGTTCATTATTTAGGGCATGGCGTATGTAGAGACCTTGCTCAAGTTGCGATAGCTCTTTGCCGTAGTATTAGCATACCCGCCAGATTAGTGGTCGGTTATTTGTATAATCTACAACCGATGGATTTACACGCGTGGTTTGAGGCTTATATTGGCGACCGATGGTATACGTTTGATCCTACACAACACGAGCTAAAGGGAGGGAGAGTCATTATTGCCTTTGGACGTGATGCGGCTGATGTCGCGATATTTCACCAATTTGGTTCAGGTTGTCAACTGAACAGCATGGACGTTCGCGTTGATTTGCTGGATAATTGACTGATTATAACTTTACAACAATGGCTAAACATTCATGACTTATTGTATTGCAGCTTCCATAGACGAAGGACTTATTCTGGTTTCTGATTCAAGAACCAATGCGGGTATTGATAATGTCAGTACACATGGCAAAATGCACGCCTTTGATACAAACAGTGATCGTAAGATTATTTTACTGTGTGCGGGTAATCTGGCAACGACTCAAGCTGTGTTAGAGCAATTACATCGTGACAAAATCAAGAATGCCGCAATCAATTTTAATACCGTGGAAAGCCTGTTTGAAGCAGCGGAATATTTAGGTCATGTCAGTGTTGAAAAACAGAAGCATCACTCAAATCCTCAAGGACAATCCGCCTTTAATCCATCCGCCAGCTTTATTTTGGCGGGTCAAATCGGTGATGATCTACATGGTGCTTATATGGTTTATCCAGAAGGCAATAGCATCACCAGTTCAGCGAACACGCCTTTTTTACAAATTGGCGAAAGTAAATACGGCAAACCCATACTGGACAGATTCCTTAAATTGAACTCCTCAATAGATGAAGCCGCACGTTGCTGCCTCGTGTCTATGGACTCTACCATACGCAGTAATGCCAGCGTTGGCGCACCTGTGGAGATGCTAATTTATCGTAAAAATAGCTTTAGTCTGGAAGAATATTACTGCTTTGATGATGATGATGACTATATGTTGCAGCTAAGACGTAGCTGGGAAACCAAACTGCGTGAAGCAATGGCGGCGTTACCTATCTTGAATAAAGAATCGATTAGAGTGATGCGGGTTAATTTGTAGGAAAAAATGGTAGCGGGTTAAATCTGTTGTTTTTACTTTTGAGCATGGCTGCCAGTGCTTTAAAAGACTAGCAGTCATTAATAAGCTATAACAGGTTTAACCCACTACCAGATTCCTGTCCACTTCAAATTAAAAGCAGTTTCGAGAATGTAAAAAACTGCATTAGCAGAATGAGGTGGTGAGTGATCCATATCCACTGTTAAAGCGTCAAGGATTATTCGCTTATTGAAGGTAAGGCGTGTTTTAGCTGTCATTTCTTATTGTACTGTCATGTAAGAATACGATAAGAAGTCATGATTAGCCAAGTGGTCAATAATCCCCATAATGGCTAAATCTGTTTAGTGTTGAATAAGGCAACAATTGTAAATCAATACTGCCCCATATTTTCAACTCGAAACGGCAGATCCTTTTCAATTTTATGAGTTGATTCAATATAGCGCATAATCCAGAATTGCCCATCATTTTGTAACATGAGCATCAAAGGTTTTCCATACACTTTATGCTCAGCGGTTATTTTTTCCAGCGTATCATCACTATTTACAATATGCCCGCCCTTAATTTCAATCAATAACATCCCTTCGCCATGCGTCCGATTATTAACCCCGATAATAAAATCTGGAAAATAACGCTGTCCATTGGGTAACACAATCCCCACCGAATACGGTTTACGATCTTTATTTCTATGCCACCAACTCACTATTTTACTGGTATCTGTTTCTAATAATTGTGCAAATTTACGCTCTGTTTCGTTTAAATCGGTGGGAATAATGCCATAGCTATTTAAACTCGCCCGATTAATGGCTTCAGACGCTTCTATTTCCTTGGGTAATTCAGCCGTTAAAATAATTTCTTTGTAGTCGGCTAGATAGGCTTTAGCTGCATTACGGATTATCTTTGGATAAGAAACTAATATTGTATGTAAACAGCGTATCAACTCGCTATCAGATAAATCCATGCCTCTATGTCGGATATATTCGGATTTTAATCGTGTCAATAAAGTGCTTTGTAAATCCTGCACATCAATAAATTCAGCATCAAATAAAACCAGTTGAGCGCGTCGCGCTATGTCAGTCGCTGATAATCTTGCTTGGATATTTTCAAGTAATTTATCGTCTTGATTAAAAATATCAATTGTTTGACGAATAATCTCTCTATTTCTACGCAATCCTGCATTTAATAGCGCATCATCCAATCGTATTTTGGCAATAATACTGTCAGCTAATCCTGTGCTTAACGGTATGCGCTCGGTTTTAAGCTGCACAGGTATGATGTCGCGTAAAGGATAATGCCGATTGCCACTAATAGGCGGGCGATAATTAGGCGGTATTTTATCTCCAATTTTATCGGTGTTTGGCTCAATAAAATTGCCCAATAATGCGTCTAATAACGTTAGATTTTCGCCGCTATATTCATGTGCTACAGGATTTTGATGATTGTTTTCTGTTTCGGTTTTTTCTTCCCATGCGGGCGGATGATAGGGATTAGGCAATAATGACAGTTGCCCGTTATAGGACACCTGAACTTCTGTTGTTCCTGCGGTTTTTACCAGCAACGTATAGGGCGTAATCGCGGACATTTGTGTTTGAATCGCGTTGATTTTTTCTGCTGCACTAATCAAACCGCCTTGTGTTTCACTATCCGCTAAAAACACATAACCAAAGCGTAATAGATTCGGCAAGGTTTTATTCGCCGCTTGCGTTTGCAAACGTCTATGTACGCGTAAAATACGCCCCACGACTTGAATACCAAAATCGGTGCTTTGTGTACTGCGTAAAGAAACCAAAGTAAAAGCGCGGGGAGCATCAAAACCCAGTGCCGCCGCCACTTTAAAAATCAACACTTCCTTACTTTCATCACGCGCCACCACTGATAAATCATCATTCGGATCATCGGAGGTATACCACGCAATGGCTTCTTCAGGCACGCCCAATTCTATTAAGCGTTGTCTCGTTTTTTCAACCGTCATTTCTCCCGCTTTGCCTTTACTGTCAATTTGTACCAGCATTAACGGGACAAGATTTATATTTGAGTTAGCTAATTCGCGTTTAATGGCTTGATGTGTCTGCCAACCATCTTCTAAAGCGGTTAATTCCAAATCAATAGGAATTTGCTGATTATCAGGGACAAGATACGCAATCGACTTCACCGCTTCTTTAATCAGCCCAACATCGACCGCACTGTCACGCGACACCTGAATTTTATGAATTTCAGCTAAGCCTGCGGCTTTTTTAAATTTATCGACATCGGTATCGTTAGGCGTGGCAGTAATCAACAACGAAAACTCAGGCGACATAATGTCCCGATAAAATTTAACCGCCTCATTTTCTTTGCTAAATGTATGATGTGCTTCATCAATCACCACACCAATACGAAAACCCAGCTCGCGTAATTCAACAATAAACACATCCAAGGATAACGACATATCACCACTTTTCCGTAACAACCGTGTCGTGGCATTATTCGCCGCTACCGAAGCCCAAGTCGTGACAAACACATCGCCACTACTGGCTTTATAGGCAATGCGTTCACTGCTTAAGTCACGAATAGCCAGCCCATTAAAATCTTTTTTTAACGCACTTTTAGCTTGTTCCACCAGATTTTTAAACGGCGTAAACCAAAACCAAATGACTTTGGCGTTATTAGGGTGATTGCAATTTGAAAAAGCCTCAGCAATCAAACCCGCCATTAAGGTTTTCCCTGCACCCGTTGGAGCTTCTAGCAACACGCAACCATTAAACGCGCTAATCGTGCGGCGGCTTTCATCATCATTAGCTTGTTGTAACTGGCTTTCGGTATAGCGAAAAATCTCTAAAGCATTATTAACTGCGTCTTCTTGATAGCCTTTAGGCGATACGATACTCATGCGTTACTCCAAAAAACAGCCTTATTCATCATCAGGAAAATACTCTAAAACCTCATCACGTTCCGCTTCCAGTTTTTCCCAGTCAGGCGATTGATAAGAGCGAATATTGGCTTCATCAATATTTTGTTTATCAAAAAACGTATAAACAGGACGTAAAGCCGCACGATACAAATAATTCAAGTGCCAGTGCATTTCAGTTTCACCGTTAATTCGGCGATAAATCTCCAGCACAATGTCTTTATCGCTTATATTTGTTAAGTCTGACATTTTGATAATTCCTTAAGTCTAAGAAGTCTAATTTGTAGGTTAATCTAGTTCCCACGCGCTGCGTGGGAATTCATTCAGACCGCGCTGCGGTTTGCTACACAACGCGGCGCGTTGAGACTGCATTCCCACGCAGCGCGTGGGAACGAGAAAATGGAAGTTATAGCCGTCATGCTTTAACGCCTGTACCAAAACGGTCAAGCAAAAATTTTGGTATCGGCAAGCAAGTGAGGTTTGCATTTTCAATATAGTGGCTTAATAAAGCAGGTTGCCATGAATAAACCGTTGTTTGTTGTTTTTCTAAACACTCAGTGACGGCGGTTAATTCCTGTTCTGTCAATTGGCATAGATACATCACCGTGTTATCAGCGGTTTGCAGTTGCTGTACGCTTGAGCTGGGATTAAAAGCCGATAAAGCCACACCGTGACTCAGTTGTAACGCTGTCCAGATTTGTGAATGCTGGATTTCAGTTAATAGAGTTTCTGAGGCAATGCGGCGGGTTTTTAAGTAAGCGAAATTACCGCCTAAGCCTTCGACTTGTTCAGCTTTTTGGTTGGTATAGCCTTGCATCACGCGGCGCACCCGTTCCGCGCACACATCACGGCACAGGTTTTTATCGGGTTCTGCTTCGGTGGCTTCGGTGTTGGAAACCAGAATAAAGCGGCGGTTGCCGCCGTCTTGTTTGTTTAGATTTAAAACAGCGTGGGCGGTTGTGCCTGAGCCACCAAAAAAATCCAAAACAATAGAATCCTTATTTGTCGCTATTTGTAAAATACGTTCAATAAGGCGGGTAGGTTTGGGGGTAGTAAAATCTGTCTCATGTTCAGAAAATATTTTGCGTAATTCTTTCCTTGCTTCTTGATTATCTCCTGCAAACTCTCTAGTCCACCATGTAGACGGCACAACGCCACTCACTTTATCTATAAATCGTTTAAATCTTGGTCGTCCCTTACCGTCACTACCCCAAACAACTAAATTGTTATTAACGTTTTCATTGTGCCTTTCTTGCGAATATCGCCATACAGAAGTTTTTAACGGCAATATTACTTCATGGGTATTAGGATTTACGATGGGATAGTAAAGGTTTGGGCGTTCGTCTGAGTTTTTATTACAAGTATAATCACTAGAAGTCCACGCACCACGAAGGTCGTTGTCTGGATTTTGATACCTATTATTTTGAATATCGGTTCTTTCTAGCTTGGCTAACGAAAAGCCATTAGGGTCATTTTTATTGGTTTTACTTTGCTTTGCAAAAACGCAGATATAATCGTGCATTGTTGAAAAATAAGTAGCATCACTTTGTGGAGATTGTTTTTTTTGCCAGATTACATTGGCAATGAAATTATTAGCACCAAAAACGTTATCCATTAATAACTTCAAATTCGCCTGTTCATTATCATCAATCGAAACAAAAATTACCCCATCCTCAGCCAACAAATCCCGTGCTAATTCCAGCCGCCGATACATAAACTCCAGCCACTTGGAATGCTTATAAACATCATCCTTATCAACAAAACGGTCGTTATAAACAAAATCCTTATTACCCGTGTTATACGGTGGATCAATATAAATACATTTCACCTGACCTTTATACGTCATGCGCAAAAAACGCAAGGCATCAAAATTATCACCTTCAATAATTAAATTCTGAAAAGGCGCGTCACCACATGATAACGATTCATCCAAATCCAAGGCAACAAAATCATCATTAATCGCCCGTTCGTGTTCAATATCGTCGCGCTCCCAATATAAACCAAAGCGTGGCTTTTGATTTTTTGCGCGTAATTCTCTAATTAACTCTTCTTTGCTGTAATCGTCGTAATTATCTGCCACAGTTATTCCTTTCCTTAAAGCAATCGATTCAATAATTCATCACGGCTGATATTAAAATGCTGGGCAACATCGTTTAATATCGCTGATAACGTGCCTGTTTTTAATGGGTTATGCGCGGGAATGGTGATGTGATGCTCGCCATTTTGTGAAGTGCTTAGTCGGATATGGCTACCTGTTTGTCGCGTTACTTGATAACCTAACGCTTCCAAGATTTTGACTAACTGCAAGCCTGTTTTGCGCGTGGTAGTTTCATGCACTTATCACTTCATCATGAACAAAATGCAATCGAATGACGCTAGGCTTTTCAGATTCATCAAAATGACGGGCAACCGCATCGCGGACATTGTTATGCAGTTCGGCAACTGTATCAGCATCGGTATAGCAAAAATCGCCTAGTGATCTAGCCGTAAAACCACCTTCTGGCGTGTCTTCAACTAAAAATATAATTTCTTTCATGGCAGGATGATTAAAAAGTGGTTAATTTTGTGCATATAGTAACAGCATCATAGCTTAGCTTGCGAAAACACGACTATTACTCACTATTTAACCTTGCCCTAAAGCCGTGTAGCGTGGTTTCAGTCTTGCTAAAACCTAACCGCCTAAGACCTGCTAATAATGCTTCTTTGCTTATTGGCTGTTCTTTGTCTGTGAATTCACTGGCAAAGACAAAACGACTATTACCAGTGACAGTCTTTAACCTGTTTAGAATCTCAACGGCTTGGTTTGATAAGGGGGACTATGTGGGGGGTTGGGTTTTACTGACTAAATGCCGCCATTCTTTAGCGTTTAGGTCTATGTGTTGCCATTCTGCATAACATAACTCACTAGGGAGTACAAAGCTAGGTTTGTACTCCCACCATCTTTTCATTCCAGTTGATTCGAAAACCAAGTCTCAGAAATTTTCAAATGTAAGGCATTAAACTCGGCTTGCAAATTATCAAGAATTTGATGCAGTTCTGTCGGTGTTATTTCCGAAATATTGGTAGACAACATCTGTTGTTCCAAATTATTAAGAAGGGTAATCAGTGCTTCTGAATTGGGCAATTTAGTAATGCTGTAGCTAATTTCTTGTAAGCAATGATCGACAGAGCTTGGAAGATCAGGGTTTTTCAATAAAAAATGTAATACCTCTTTACCCTTAATACGTTGACGAACTTGTTTGCGATACATCAAAGACGCGCTTAGCGATTTCAATACATTAAGCCATAAAGTATTTTCGTATTCACGCATTACTGGGTTAGGATTTTCCGCCAATAACACCGTACCAAAATCTATCATGCGCGTGGTCATGTCGGCGCGTTCAATATTGCGCCCCAAAGAAATAAAGCGATAACTGTCATTGCGGCTCATTGCCCCCGCTATAAACCCCGTAAAACGCTGACAACCGCGCATGATTTTTTGCAAAAATATCACCCGTCCACGCCGATTAGATAAGCTGTCAAGGTTGTTGGTGGCATACAAATACATTTTATTGACTTGCTCCCACGCTTCATCGGGCATGAGTTCGCGGCTAGTACGAATATTTTCCCGCGCATACGACAAAGAAGACAGTAGCGAACTGGGATTTTTAGGATCAGCCAATAAAAAGCGGCTGACATTCTGCTCAGTGACGGTTTTGAAGCGTTCATTAAACGCTGCATCCACATTACAAATCGTGAGTAAGGTATGCCAGCCAACTTCCGTGCCGTAAGGCAAATCGTAAATCAGATTCATGGTCACACTGATTAAACGCGCCGTGTTTTCGGTGCGTTCTAAATAACGCGCCAACCAATATAATCGTTCAGCAGATCGAGATAACATCTTATTGCTCCGTATTGATAATCCAAGTGTCTTTACTGCCGCCGCCTTGTGAGGAGTTGACAATTAACGAACCTTCGCGCAACGCTACCCGCGTCAAACCACCAGCAGTGACAAAACTGTGTTCACCTTGCAAAATAAACGGGCGTAAATCAATATGACGCGGCTCTAAGTGATCGTTGCACAAAGTGGGACAGGTTGATAAAGCCAGCGTTGGTTGAGCAATATAATTGCGCGGATTAGCGCGAATCAGTTTGTGAAATTTTTTAATTTCTTTGGGATTAGAATGAGGGCCAACCAACATACCATAACCGCCTGATTCGTTAGCAGGTTTCACTACCAGCTCATGCAAATGATCTAATACATAAGCCTGTTGCCCAGGGTCACTGCATAAATAGGTAGGCACATTAGGTAATAGGGGTTCTTCGTTTAAATAATAACGGATCATTTCTGGCACGAATGCGTAAACCACTTTATCATCAGCAACCCCTGCACCTGGTGCGTTTGCTAAGGCGACATTACCTGCTTTCCATGCCCGCATTAAGCCTTTTACTCCCAGCGTAGACTCTTTGTTAAAGACTTCGGGGTCTAGGAATAAATCATCAATGCGCCGATAAATCACATCGACTTTTTCTAGCCCTTTAATGGTGCGCATATAAACACAATTATCTTCTTTGACTACTAAATCATTGCCTTCTACCAATTCTGCCCCCATGCGTTGAGCAAGAAACGCGTGTTCAAAATAAGCAGAATTATAAATTCCAGGAGTTAACACCGCGATTTGTGGATGCTCATTGTCATGAGGTGCTATCGATACCAGCATTTCAAATAATTGTGCTGGATAAGTATCAACAGGCATGACGTTGAGATTTTGCAATACTTCGGGAAACACTCGTTTAGTCACGATGCGGTTCTCAATCATATACGACACGCCAGACGGCACGCGTAAATTATCTTCCAATACATACATCACCCCCGCGCCATCCCTGACTAAATCGCTACCGCAAATATTTGCCCAACTGCCAAATTTTGGGTGCATTCCCACACATTCAGGGCGAAAATTGCTGGAGCTATGAATTAAATCAGCGGGCAATAAACCATCTTTAATCATCGCTTGTTCGTTATAAACATCGTCAATAAAGCAGTTCAAAGCTTTCAGACGTTGTTTTAGCCCT
Source organism: Methylococcales bacterium (assembly GCA_037133675.1). Classification (GTDB taxonomy): domain Bacteria; phylum Pseudomonadota; class Gammaproteobacteria; order Methylococcales; family Methylomonadaceae; genus UBA4132. Next base: position 64,673 of record JBAXNR010000002.1, on the reverse strand, counting down.
GCTTCGATGCCTTTCCATTCTTGAAATTCGATAAGACGGGGAATAATATCGAACGGCCACGCACGGTCAATATTGCCTTTTTCGCTGTACACGGTAAAAGTAATGCCCATTTCCAAAATTGCCGCCTCAGCCGCAGAACGCCGCGCTTTTAACGCGTCAACTCCCAAGGATTGTAACTGCTGCCCTAACGTTGAACATAGCGGGCGCACATTGCCTAGCGTGTTAATCATTTCATCGTAAGCTTTGTCAGCTTGATAGTCTGTCCAAAGTGAAGATGTCGCCATAGCGGTTACCTGTTTAATTATTCATTTAATGGTGCAGGCTTGATTCATTTTGGTGCAAAAAATAGCACTTTTTTAATCGTAAGCCTGAATTGGTTCTTGTGAGATTTCAAAGCAATAGCAGTGCCAAAAATAAGCAGGTACAAAGGTAGCGAGTTAAATCTGTGGTCTAGGTTTTAATGACTGCCAGTCATTCACCACCGTTTTTGCCTGATTACTTAATGACGAGTGCTATCAAGTAAAGCCAAAAAAGCAGTATTAGGAACTGGGGGACTGCAAAAATAGCCCTGAAAAGTATCGCACTCTCTTAGGCGCAAGAAATCCAATTGTTGTTCGGTTTCAACACCTTCAGCAATGACGCTAATTTCTAAGCCCTTTGCTAACATGATGATGGTTTGCACGATGACAGAATCGCTCGAATCAGTAGTCACGGTGTCTATAAAAGATTTATCAATTTTTAACACATTCAAGGGAAAGCGTTTCAGATAACTCAACGATGAATAGCCCGTACCAAAATCATCAACAGCGATGCGTACACCCAATTCTTTTAGCGTTTGTAATTTTTTTAGGGTGTCATCAACATCATAAATTAGTACACCTTCAGTTCAGCTCTATCTCCAATTGGTTGGCGTTAATCCCCGTTTCATTAATCGTATTAATGACTAACTCAACGAAATTTTGCTGAATAAATTGACGCGCACTGACATTGACGGCGAGATAATCAATCGGGTGAGTGAGTTGCAAATTATTCCATTCAGCGATTTGTAGACAGGCGGCTCTCATCACCCACGTTCCGATAAGAACAATTAATCCCGTTTTTTCAGCGATAGGAATAAAACTGGCGGGTGAAATTATGCCTTTTTTTGGATGATGCCAGCGCAACAGAGCTTCCGCGCTACTGATACGATTGGTCTTAATATCCACTTGTGGTTGATAATACAATTCTAATTGCGAATGCTCCAAGGCATGGCGTAATTCATTTTCCACCATTAAGCGAAAATTCGCGGTTGTATTCATCTTCACTGAGTAAAACTGATAGTTGTTACGTCCTAAACCTTTGGCGGAATACAGCGCGTTATCGGCATATTTAATTAAAAGGCTCGCGTTATCAGCGTCGGTATTAATAGCAATGCCGATACTCGTCGTTATGTGCAGGTGATGATTATCTACGGTGATAGGCTGTGCCAAGCTGTTAAGCACTTTTTCAGCCACTTGCGCAGCATTGTCAGCGGTTTCGGTTTTATGATGACCTAAATCAAGTAATAAAATAACGAATTCATCACCGCCTAAACGGGCAACGGTATCTTCTGTGCGAGTACACTCAAGCAAACGCCGCGCTACTTCTTTAAGTAACTCATCGCCGATGCTATGCCCTAGCGAATCATTAATGACTTTGAAATTATCCAAATCCAGCATCATCAGCGCAAACGAATCATTTTTGCCTAAAGACTGATCTATCGCCTCATTAATTTTTTCATGTAATAGCACCCGATTAGCTAAACCTGTTAGCGCGTCGTAATGTGCCATAAAATGAATGCGCGTTTCCGCCGTTTTTCGGTCGGTAATATCAGAAAACACCGCAATATAATGTTCTATTTCATATTGAGCATTACATTTTTCAAAAATGCTTAGCCATTGTGGATAAATCTCGCCATTTTTGCGTTTATTCCACAGTTCACCTTGCCAATAATGGGTGATTTTCAGGGTGTTCCATAGTTGCAGATAAAAAGCCGCATCTTGTTTGCCTGATTTTAATAGCGAGGTTTTTTGACCAACCGCTTCATCGGCAGAATAGCCCGTAATTTTAGTAAAGGCTTTATTGACTTTGAGGATGATTCTATCAGGCGAGGCGACCATAATGGCTTCCTCGCCTTCTTCAAAAATATTTGCCGCCAACAGTAATTCCGCTTCCATCGCCTTTAAATAGCTGATGTCAGTTATTGCCAGTAGGATCAATCCTGATTTATAACTCGCATCGATTTTGATCCAAAAAGGCAGATTATTTTGTGGCTGTAGGCGTAATTCACAGCTATGCACAGTTTGGTTAACAAAGGCTTTCTGATAGAAATAAAAAATATCTTTATCGCTGTTTAGCACAAAACTGGCAAAACGTCGGTTTATCAGTTTTTTTCTGGTGATATTTAGCATTACTGTGAAAGTGAGATTGGCGTTGACTATCACGCCCTCAGTATTCAGTGAACAGTAACCGACAGGGGAAAAATCATACAGCTCCATGTAATTTTGAACACTATCGTGCAGATTTTTTTCACTGGCAAGCAATTCCTCATTTTGCAATTCTAATTCGATGCGGTGGGTGTCGAGTTCCTGAATAACCGATTGAATGCCAATTAGCTCGGATGCGGGCAAACCGCTCTTATTCAACAGTGCTTCGGCTTGCTTGCGTAATGCGAAGAATTTATTTTGTTTATCCATTTTTATTCATTGATTATCATGACTCATCGCTAACTATAGCTAACTGTGGATAAAATAAACCATATTATTTTATGATGCTTTGGCATTCTACAGTTAATTTTGTGTCTGATAAAGTGAATACCTCCCACATTCTTTATCTGATATATTAGTATTCTACTAAATTACTAAATTATTAGAGGATCAAAATGAAAGCTAAATTTTCTCCCTGTTTCAAATCGCTGATCCTTGTGACAGCATTAGCGATGACTGTTAACGTCCACGGTGCAGAAACTACCGATAAGGTCAGTGTCAAAAAACCGTGGGCGTTTGATCTCAATACCTATTTGTGGTTGCCACGCATAGACGGTAATTTCACGTCTGGTCCGTTTGAGACATCGGCTAGCCCCAGTTTCATCGATATTATGGGGAAGTTGCGTAATTTCCCGATGACGTTTAATGGACATTTCAACGCCTATTATGATCGGTTTGGCTTTTACCTAGACGGTAGTTACATGGGCTTGGATTTTAGACCCCAAGTCAGTAGGGGTGAAAGTAAAGGCGTGTCAATGCGCATGGGTATTATGGAATATGGCGCAAGTTACCGCCTATTGGGTAACGTGTCAGCAATTGGAGCGAAAACCCGCGTTCTTATAGCTTCGACATCTATGCAGGTGCGCGCACTTTTTGGTTGGGTAATGAAGCAGAATTCGCACGCGTTAGTGTGTCAAGTAACAAGTCTGTCACCGCGCCTGTGTTAGGTGGTCGAGTGATGGTTGATATTTCTCCCAAGTGGTATGTTTTGGTAGATGGTAGCGTCGGTGGTTTTGGTGTCGATAAAGTGAATTTCACCAGCTCCGCGCTTGGCACAATTGGTTATCGCACTCGCCTGTTTGATGTTCCTGCTTCGGTAGAAGCAGGTTACAAGATGTTGAATGTGCAAATAAACGGAACGGATTTAACATCCGATATAACAATGCACGGTCCTTATATGGGGCTAACAGGCTATTGGTAAACTCAGCAACATAATTGGATTGGTATGGGCGGGGCTTATCTTCGTCGGTAATCAGCAAGAGATGAGCAATGATAGATAAATTATATAACAAGAGAGGAGACCTTATGCCCTTTCGACTAGGTTTGCTAATTATGCTCGCAATGACGACTTTATCAGCAAACGCGACCGATATGGATCCGCGCTCGTATTCCAATATACCCAAAGATCTCAATTTTGTCATTGCGGGTTACTCTAACATGAAAGGTAATGTTGCGTTTGCACCCGCTCTACAGATTAACAATGCTAAGCTGGAAACCCACAGTGCGATCTTTGCTTATGCGCGTTCATTGGATTTTTGGGGTAAATCAGGCAAGGTAGATATTATTCTTCCAGCGGCTTGGACATCGGGGACAGCAGAGGTGGACGGTCAACAAAGGAATAGAACTGTCAATGGCTTGACCGATTCTATGGTGCGTTTGTATGTCAATCTTTACGGCGCACCCGCGCTATCAATGAAAGACTTTGTCAATTATAAGCAGGATACTATTGTCGGTGTTAGTCTTGCTATTGGCGTACCTACTGGGCAATACAACCCTGAAAAGCTAGTGAATATTGGTACTAATCGTTGGTTTATCAAACCTGAAATTGGTGTTTCTAAGGCATGGGGGGATTTAACTGCTGAGTTTGCTGCGGGTATGTTTAATTTTACCAATAACAACCAGCCCTATCATGGTGACACGCTAACACAAAAGCCCATCTACAATATGCAAGGGCATCTTATCTATAACTTCGGCAAAGGAATATGGCTGGCTGCTGATGCTAATTATTACACGGGCGGGCGTACTACGATGGACGGTAATATGGCTGATAATATGCAGCAGAATTGGCGCGTTGGGGGTACTTTTTCATTTCCCATCAGCAAACAAATGTCCATTAAACTTAACGGCAGTACAGGTGTCTACTCACGCACAGGTAGCAGCTACGACATAATCAGCGTTGCTTGGCAGTACCGCTGGGGGGAAGGGCTGTAGAGGGTTTGTCGGAAACGCCTGTTTTCGCTTACGCTCAAACAGGCTTATTCCGACCTACAGCTGATGTTACGCACGACAAAATAGCCATAAAAATACCTATTCATGCGCTAAATATTAAGGTATTCCCCCGCCCTGAATGGGTACTTTTTATATCCATTTTATATCCATTAATACCCCATTCTAGGTGCTTGTATTTTTTATTTTCCTAAAGGACAATGATATACGCGAACGAAGAGGTGGATTGTTTGATCCACTGATTTTATAACTACGCTCGGCATTCATGTTGAACGGGCGATTCGCTATTAAAACGGGTGCAGTTTGTTTATAACTGACGTTACAAACAGACAGTGCGTAATATCAGAAACTAAAGGAAACGTTATGAAACACCAACAAATCAGCACTGTGTTGATAATTTCAGCGGTGCTAATAGGTATCGCCGTTACACATCAAGCATGGGCAAAAAAAACGCCCGACAAACCTAGCATAGATTCAGTACAAACAACGGGTACATTGGGATCACCCAGTGCCACGACTACGATTGACGGTAAACAGTTACCTGCACCCCCGCCGAAATTTGGCGGCAAAATAGAGCGTAATGCCGCACAATCACAAGCGTATTGGCCAGCGCGTATTACGCCGCCTAAAGACGCGCCCAATGTCCTGTTGATTATCACTGACGACGTGGGCTACGGCACACCCTCTACCTTCGGCGGTGTCGTTCCAACCCCGACGCTGGATCGTATCGCTACTAACGGTCTACGCTACACTAACTTTCATTCCACTGCCTTGTGTTCACCCACTCGTGCGGCACTGATTACGGGACGTAATCACCACTCAGTTGGCTTCGGTGCCGTTTCAGAACAGGCGACGGGCTATCCTGGTTACAACAGCATCATTACTCGTGATAAGGCAACCATCGGGCGGATGCTCAAAGACAATGGCTATCGCACCTCTTGGTTCGGCAAAGAACACAACACCCCCGCTTTTCAAACCAGTCAAGATGGTCCGTTTGACCAATGGCCTATCGGCATGGGCTTCGAGTATTTCTATGGTTTCATGGGCGGTGATGCCAATCAATGGGAACCCAATTTATTCCGCAACACCACACAAATTTATCCGTTCATTGGTAAAAAAGGCTGGAATTTAACGACGGCAATGGCAGACGATGCTATCGAATACATAAACCGCATCAACGCACTGTCGCCAGAACAACCCTTCTTCATCAAATACGCACCAGGAGGTGTTCATGCACCGCACCACGCGACCCCCGAATGGATAGAAAAAATCAGCAAGCTGAAATTGTTCGACAAAGGCTGGAATCAACTCCGCGAGCAGATATTTGAAAATCAGAAGAAATTAGGCGTAATTCCTGCTGATGCCAAGATGACTCCGTGGCCCAAGGATTTATTAAAAGACTGGGATACACTCACGGCTGATGAAAAGAAGCTATTTATTCGCCAAGTCGATGTGTTTGCCGCTTATCTGGCATATACCGACCACGAAATTGGGCGGGTCATTCAAGCCATTGAAGACATGGGCAAATTGGATAATACGCTGGTTATTTACATCAGTGGTGATAACGGCGGCAGTGCTGAGGGAACAATGAATGGCACACCCAACGAAGTCGCCATGTTCAACGGTGTCAACGTACCCGTAGACGATCAGCTCAAATATTTCTATGATGTGTGGGGTTCAGATCAAACCTACAACCACATGGCAACACCTTGGTCGTGGGCATTCAGTACGCCGTTCTCGTGGACTAAGCAGGTGGCTTCACACTTTGGCGGTACTAGACAAGGTATGGCGATTATGTGGCCGAAAGTGATTAAAGATAAAGGCGGCATTCGCAACCAGTTCCATCATGTCATCGACATCGTACCAACCATCCTAGAAGCCGCGCAGATTAAACAGCCTGAAGTCGTTGATGGTATCAAGCAAAGTCCAATCGAAGGGGTCAGCTTAGCTTATACCTTTGATAAAGCCAATGCAGATGTACCATCGAAACACAAAACCCAATATTTTGAAATGTTCGGTGACCACGCGATTTATCACGAAGGCTGGATTGCCAGTACCAAAGTAATGCGTCCGCCTTGGGTAGTGGATAAACAAATCAGTCAAGACCCTGCTGGCTTTCCGTGGGAGCTTTACGATTTATCTAAAGATTGGACACAATTCGACGACATTGCTGATAAGAATCCAGCCAAGCTCAAAGAACTGGAGAAAATTTTCTGGGAAGAGGCGAAAAAATACCAAGTATTACCGCTGGATGCGTCAGTTGCGTCTCGTATGATTACGCCACGCCCCAGCATTACCGCAGGACGGAATGTGTTCACTTGGACGCAACCACTCACAGGCACACCCAATGGTGACGCGCCCAGTATTCTCAATGTCTCCTATAACTTTAAAGCCGATATTGAAATACCCGATAGCGGTGCAGAAGGTATGTTGGTTACGCAAGGCGGACGATTTGGCGGTTATGGCTTTTATGTGCTGAAAAATAAACCCGTATTCACTTGGAATTTAGTGAATCTGAAACGTGTCCGTTGGGAAGCTCCAGAGGCTCTGACAGCGGGTAAGCATACCGTAGAGTTCGACTTCAAATATGACGGTTTGGGCGTGGGGACGATTGCTTTTAACAGTATGAGTGGTATCGGTCAAGGCGGTACAGGGGTACTTAAGGTGGATGGTAAAGTGGTTGCAGAACAGAAGATGGAACACACGCTACCAATAGCTCTACAGTGGGATGAGGCATTAGACATTGGCTCTGATACCCTGACAGGGGTTGATGACAAAGACTATCAATCGCCATTTGCGTTCACAGGAAAACTCGACAAAATTACCCTGACCATTGATCGACCAACGTTGAGTCCTGACGATATTAAAAAGCTCGAACAAGCTCAGCGCGAAAATCAAACCAGTCAGTAACAGGAGGTTTTGTTAAACTGCCAGCTTAGTGACAATAATGCTAAGCTGGCATAAACGGTGCGACAATTTTTGTTTTTGAACCAAATCACACAGTCATTTTTGTAGGAGTAAAAGTTATGTTAAATAAAAAGTGTATTCTGGTCACAGCCACTTGCTTGACTCTCATATCATTGCCAAGTTATGCGTGGCGAGCGGCTGGGGCAGGTGGTGCTGGGGTGGCGCGTGGCGCAAATGGCGGTGCTGCTGCTTGGAATCGTAATACGGGTAATGCGGTTGTTCGTGGACCTGGCGGTAATACAGCAGCGGTGCATGGTGGTGGTTATCATGGCGGAGGTGCTTATCGCGCTCCTGTTCCTGCTTATGGCTATCGTGGTGGTGCTTATTATAACGATAATCACTATAGCGGCGGTCAGGTTGCAGGTGCGGCGGTGGCTGGTTTGGCAGTTGGCGCAATGGTAGGCTCAGCGGCGGCTAAGTCTAGTCAACCCGCTACTACGACTGTGGTCGTACAACAACCCGCATCAATAGCGATTGGTACTAACTTAAACAGCCTACCTGGTGGTTGCGCAAGTGCTAACGTTAATGGCATTCAATACTTTCAATGTGGTTCAAGTTGGATGAGACCTTACTCTGGCTATTATCAAGTTGTGCCAGCACCTTATTAATTGCTGAAACAAGTCATCATTACTTTATAGAGAGAACTTAACATGAAAAATGCTAAAAAAATTTCGTTACTGTTAGTGGTAACAGCACTCACCCTGCAAGGTTGCGCAACACAATCAGAAAAAAAAGCGGTTACTGCGCCAAGTCAAGCCGCGACAAAACCTGTTGCTAAGCCCGCCTATGAACCAGAACCCGCTCCAGTCGTTGAGCAATACGCATTGGATAGACTTAAACAAATGAGTGACAAGCTGGTTGCCAGCAACAGTTTTAGTTATCGTTCCAAGAGTGCTATTGAATTGCAATCGGAAACAGGGCAGTTCGTTACCTTCTTTACAGAAGCGGAGCTTGCTTTACAACGTCCTAATAAACTACACATGAAGGTCTCAGGCGATTCGCCCACACTTCATCTTTATTTTGATGGCGCAAAGGCATCGGCGATTGATACCGAAAATAATATCTATGCGGTGTCTACCCCACTGACCAACATTGATGAAATGTTGAATTACGTCATGACCAAGGCACAAGTCAACTTTCCCTCAGCTGATCTTATGTACAGTGACCCTTACGCGGTGATGACTAAAAACCTAACCGATGCGACAGTGGTCGGAGAGTCAATGGTAAACGGCGTTCCTGTTGAACATTTCGCGTATCGAGAACCCACTATCGACTGGGAAATTTGGATAGCGAAAGGTGAAAAAGCCGTACCGCTACGTTTAGCCATGACTTATAGACAAGTGGAAAAACGCCCTAGTTTTCTAGTTGAATTTGCTGACTGGAAATTAGATCCTAAGCTAAAAGCCTCGACATTTGACTTTAAAGCCCCTGCGAATGGCAAACAAATTGAGTTTGGTGATTACCACGAACAACAAAAATAATTCCTTGCTTTTAGGAGTACAAACTTAAGTAGACAGAGCATTTAGTTATGACGAGTTTCTGATTAAGGTTAAGCCGTTCACCCTTCGACAAGCTCAGGGCGAACGGTTAATCCCACCCAAAAACCCGAAGCCTTACTTAAACGTATTATTGAATGTGCCAGCAACGAAGAGGACATCATCCTAGACCCATTCAACGGCGGCGGCACAACGGTAGCCGTTGCCGATAGATTAAACCGCCAATGGATAGGCATAGATTCATCGGTATCGGCAATTAAAGTCACCGAATTTCGCTTACAGAAAAAGCAAATGGATCTATTTGCCAAGCCCTTCACCGTACAACTGCATAAATACGACTACGACACCCTGCACTACAAAGATACCTTTGAATTTGAAAAATTTATCGTCCAGCAAATTGGCGGTATGAGCAACATCAAGCAACGCAACGATTTAGGCTTAGACGGCAAAACCAAAGACGGCACACCCATTCAAGTGAAACGCTCAGACAATATCGGGCGCAATGTGATTGATAATTTCCTATCCGCGTGTCGCCGCTATTACGGAGTCCAAACTCATGAGTTTGGATTCCAAAATAAAATTTACGGGGTGATTATCGCCTTTAGTTTTGGCAAAGGTGCGACTCAAGAAGTGGCGCGGTTAAAAAATCAGGAAAATATCATCATTCAATTGCTCAAAGTGGAAGACATTATTCCGATTGCCAAAAAGCCCACGCTAAGCGTAGCATTCAATAATTGTGGTTTGGATGCTAAAAACTTGCGCAAAATTGAATTTATCGCTACAGGAACATCCGAAGCAGGCATTGAGTTTTATGCGTGGGATTGGTCTTATGAAAATCAACAATTTAATTTTGCTATCGTCAACGATAAAATCGGTAAACAAAACCAAAAATTTAAAGCAGGAACATATTGCATCGCGGTTAAAGTCGTGGACAATGATGGTTTGGAAAGCATTGAAGTCATTACCCTAAAAAGTGTGACGATATTGCCATTAAGTTAAGCACACTGATAGGCAACAACAGGAGTCCAATAGCTTTAGCTATTGGTTGGTTTTCGCTAGAAAACAGCTAAAGCTGTTTTACTCCCGCGTAGCGTTTATCTTAACTTAATGGCAGTGAGGCGGCGGCTCGAAACAATTCGCACCATGCAGCTTTCCATTTGTTGTTACAAATTGCTGCCGCCGTTCTGTTGCCTGTATTACCTTTAACATTGACGCTGATTTCACTGGAAGAGTTAGTCTAGAAAATCATCGGAATTTTGCTGTAATTTTCTTTCTATTTAGGAGTACACGTCATGACCAAAAAAGAATCCACCAAAAAACACAACGATGACAAAATTGCTCAGATTACCGTGGATAATCGCTCAAGAGCAGACCGCAAAGCGGAGGGTAAAGCCACGCGCCTTGCCGTACCGTTAGAGAGTCACGCTGTCTGGAAAGCCCCAGAGAATCGCCGCGATAGCATTGATTTACTGATTGAATCCAGTGCAGGGCGCGTCCCTGAACTACTGCCTATTCGCTATGGGCGGATGTTGCAATCGCCGTTCACTTTTTACCGAGGTTCTGCCGCGCTGATGGCGTATGACTTAGCGAATTTGCCCACCACAGGTATTCGCGTTCAAGCCTGTGGTGATGCACATTTAGGAAATTTCCGTGGTCAAGGTACACCCGAACGGCGGTTGATTTTCGTGATTAACGATCTCGATGAAACCCTGCCCGCGCCTTGGGAATGGGATGTTAAACGCCTGTGTGCCAGTATTGTGGTAGCAGGACGCATCAACGGCTACACGCAAGATGAAATACGCAAATCAGTGACAACCTGTGTGCGTAGTTATCGAGAACGAATGCGTGAATTTTCCAAAATGTCCGCGCTGGATGTTTGGTATTTCAGCATCGACGCTGACGAGGTACTCGCGCACACGGATAACTGCGTGGCTAAACGGCGGCTTGAAAAACGCATTGACGAAGCGCGTGACCGCACGTCACTGACTGATTTTCCCGAAATGGTGACGTTTGAAAACGGTGTGCATCGTATTCGTGACAATCCACCGTTGATTTATCATGATCAGTCCGAAGCTGCCGTAATCATAGAAGCGCGTGTTCGCAAAGGCTTTCAACGTTATCGGGAAACCTTGCCAGAAGATAAGCGGATGATAGTAGACCGCTATGAAGTCAAAGATTACGCCAGAAAAGTCGTAGGTGTTGGCAGTGTGGGTACGCGCTGTGCTATTTTGCTGATGATGGGTGGTGCGGAAGATCCGTTATTTTTACAAGTTAAAGAAGCCCGCGCTTCTGTGTTAGAGCCTTACGCGGGTAAAAGTGCTTACGACAATCACGGGCAACGGGTAGTCATGGGGCAACGCTTGATACAACCCGTCAGCGACATCTTTCTCGGTTGGGTAGAAGGAGAAGCAGGTTATCACTTCTACGTTCGTCAGTTGCGTGATATGAAAATCAAGCCGCAAGTGGAAATATTCGAGCCAGCGACCATGAAAGTCTTCGCCGAATTATGCGGTTGGTCATTAGCCGCTTCCCATGCCCGTTCTGGTGATTCCGCTAAAATTAGCGGTTATCTGGGTAAAAAAGAAACCTTCGATGAAGCGATAGCCGACTTTGCTGAAAGTTATGCCGACCAAAATGAAAAGGATCATCAAGCCTTAGTACAAGCCGTGCGTGATAGTCGCTTGCAAGTTCATATTGAGAGTTAATTATTTATGTACCATGCTTCACAACCAAGGAAAATATTATGAAAAACTTTAATTTTTGTGCTGTTCTTTTATTGGTAAGTCTACTGACTCTTACAGGTTGCCAATCCACAGGTGGTCAATCCACAGGCGGTCAATCGATAGGTGGTCAATCGATAGGTGGCCAGTTGGCAAATTCATCAGCTGACATTAGTCGTGATTCTAACGCCGCATTACAGGCTCTTTATGCAACCAATCCAGAGGCGAGACAATTGGCGAAACGTGCTAAAGGCATACTGGTATTTCCAAATATTGTCAAAGCTGGATTCTTAGTAGGAGCTCAATACGGCAGTGGTGGTGCCTTGTTTAAAAACGGTAGAACAGTAGGTTATTACAATATTCTCGCAGGATCGTATGGTTTGCAAGCGGGTGTGCAATCATTCGGTTATGCAATGTTTTTTATGGACAATGCCTCGTTAAGTTATCTTGATCGTAGCGAAGGCTGGGAAGTCGGGGTTGGACCGAGTGTTGTTGTCGTTGACAAAGGTATGGCTAAATCACTGACCACCACCACAGCACGAAACGGCGTGTATGCGTTCATCTTTGATCAAAAAGGTTTGATGGCTGGATTAGGATTGCAAGGCTCGAAAATTAGCCGTATCAATCCGAATTAAAATACTTACTGATGTTATGCAGCCATTTTTTAAAATCAATGAGCTACAGTTTTCTGAATTCGCTCTGACCATTGATTTTTCTAAACGTATGCGTAACATCAGTGAAGTAACTTAAACTTGATGAATTTACTTAATTGCCCGCAGACGATGATTGTTTGATTAGCTGTGTGCGTACCTCGGTATTCAATGGTACGAACACCGTACCTTACAGAACTTACTATATGAGTACAAGCCTCACTATCGACACTCTCCGCAACCGCGCTGCCGCGTTTGCGAAAAAATTCGCCTCGATAACCTCCGAAAAACAACACGACCAAGATTTTATGCGTGAGTTTTACGCCATTTTTGGTGTGACTTCACAGCGCATTGAATGGCAATACCCTGTTAAAACCAACAAATCCACGCTATGGATAGACGGCTTAATCACAGGCATTTTGTTAATCGAAATGAAATCCGCAGGCAAAAACCTAGATGAAGCGTATCAACAAGCAGTAGGTTACATCGGCTTAATCAAACCCAGCCATCAACCTGATTACGTTTTAGTCAGTGATTTTGTTAACCTGCATTGTTACAATCGCGTCACAGGCGCACCGCGCATTGAAATAAAACTCGCCGATTTGCCGCAACACATAGAGCCGTTTTTATTTTTGGCAGGGTATGAAAAACTCGCCATTGAAAAACAAGAACGTATCAACAAACTAGCCGCTGAAAAAATGGCAGATTTGCACGATGTTATCAAAGCCACTGGCTATGACGGCAAAGACTTAGAAACCTATTTAGTGCGTTTATTGTTTTGCTTATTTGCCGAAGACACAGGGCTATTCGGTGAAAACGGTTCGTTTTTGGATTATCTGCACCACCAAACCAAAGCCGATGGTTCAGATTTGCATGGTGCATTATCTGGCTTATTCGACACGCTTAACAAACCAGACTCTGATTATTTAGCGAATCACCCGCATTATAACGGGCAAAAACGCCTTAAAAATCTGTCTGAACATCTGAGCAAATTTCCCTATATCAACGGCGCGTTGTTTGAAGGCAGTTTGTCACATTGCCAATTTGATGAACACTCACGCGCCATATTAATGGAATGCGCAAAACTGGATTGGAGCGAAATCAGCCCCGCGATTTTTGGTTCATTGTTTCAAGCGATTATGCACTTTGATGATGAGCTTGCCACGGCTAAAACCAAAAAACGCCGCGAGTTTGGCGCACATTACACCTCTGAGGAAAATATTCTAAAAACCATTAACCCGCTGTTTATGGATGATTTACGAATTGAGTTTGCCAAATGCAAAACTAACAAAACCAAACTCGCGGCGTTTCATGCAAAACTGGCGCGGTTAAACTTTTTTGACCCTGCTTGTGGCTGCGGTAATTTTTTGATTATTGCCTATCGGGAATTGCGTTTGCTGGAACTGGAAGTCATTAACGCCCAATTTGGTGATAAACAAGTTGCGCAACTGGATGTTGATACCCTGATTTTATGCAATGTGCATCAATTTCATGGCATTGATATAGACGAAAGCGCGGTACAGATTGCCACGCTTGCCTTATGGCTAGTTGACCATCAAATGAATTTGCGCGTTAAAGTATTAGGCGCGTATTACCACCGTATTCCACTGGTGAGAAAAGCGAATATCGTCTGTGCCAATGCCTTGCGGCTGGATTGGGAAAACGTGATTGCGCCTAGCGAGTGCAGTTTTATTATGGGGAATCCGCCGTTTGTCGGCAGCAACTTTCAAACTAAAGAACAAAAATCTGATTGTGCGGTTATTTTTAAAGGCATGAAAGGCGCGGGTGTGTTGGATTTAGTCGCCGCGTGGCATATTAAAGCGGCGCGTTATATTCAAGCTAATCCGTCTATTCCTGTCGCGTTTGTGTCCACCAACAGCTTAACGCAAGGCGGACAAGTGGCTTTGTTATGGTCGGAATTATTGAAACTCAACATTAAACTGCATTTTGCTCACCGTACTTTTCAATGGAGCAATGAAGGGCGCGGCGTGGCGGCAGTGCATTGTGTGATTATGGGGTTTCATTGTGAAATCAGGGATGTTATCCCTTCAAGGGATAACATCCCTAAAACGTACCGCTTGTTTGATTATGGCGATAACATCAAAGGCGAACCCATTGAAATCAAAGCCACGCAAATCAATCCCTATCTCGTGGATGCGCCCACCGTGTTGATTGATAAACGCACAAAGCCGTTAAGCCCTAACGCGCCTGAAATGATTTATGGTAGTAAACCCACTGATGGCGGCAATTTACTGTTATCACCAGAAGAAGCGGATAGCATTCGACAAAACGACTCGATTGCCGCTAAATATATACGTCCATTTTTAGGTGCGGAAGAGTTTATTAACAACCTGCCGCGTTATTGTTTATGGCTAAAAGACAGCACGGCAAATGACCGCATTAACTCGCCTGAAATTCAACGGCGTATGACCGCAGTAGTAAAAATGCGCTCGGCGAGTACCGATAAAGAAACTCGAAAAGATGCAGCTACACCGTATTTATTTCAAAAAATTCGCCAAACTGACCAGCCTTATTTATTAATTCCCAGTGTTTCTTCTGAACAACGAAAATTTGTCCCGATTGGCTATTTTCCACCAACGGTTATTGCCAGTAATTTGGTGTTTATGCTCCCCAACGCCAGCCTATACGATTTCGGCTTACTCTCTTCAAGCTTTCACAATGCGTGGATGCGGACAGTTTGTGGACGACTAAAAAGTGATTACCGCTATTCAAACACCATCGTCTACAACAACTTTCCTTTTCCAGAAATAGCAAAGCGTACAAACCAAGGTTTGAACTCCAACTCAGGGACAAGCCAAGGTTTGAACTCCAGCTCAGGGACAAGCCAAGGTTTGAACTCCAGCTCAGGGACAAGCCAAGGTTTGGACTCCAACTCAGGGACAAGCCAAGGATTGAACTCCAGCTCAGGGAATTCAAACCTTGGTTTGTATGCCAAAATCGAAACCGCCGTACAACAAATTTTAAACGCACGAACAGCCGAAGAGGAACGGTGTGCCAAACAAGGACAAAAATGCTCACTCGCCACGCTATACGCAGCTGGCAATATGCCCACTGATTTACTCAAAGCTCATAACGCGCTGGACAAAGCCGTTGATGCCGCTTATGGTTACAAGGGAAGTAAAGATGACGCGGCGCGTGTGGCGTTTTTGTTTGAACTGTATCAAAAACTCACTGCACCACTGATGGAAACTGAACAAGTTAAGAAGCCTAGAAAATCAAAGCGTGATTAGTGGTTTTCTCGTTCCCACGCGCTGCGTGGGAATGCAGTTTTAACGCGCCGCGTTATAGACCGCAGCGCGGTCTGTATGAATTCCCACGCAGCGCGTGGGAACTAGATAAATCGCCTATACACAACATAATCAAAAGGAAAAATCATGAAAATTACCCTTACAAAAACCCACGCTATCAACTTGATGTTGCTCTGTACTTTGGTACTCAGCCTGTTCACTGGCTGTGCAACCACCAACGATGCAAGCTCCCAAGCACGAAGCAAGCTTGGTACTATCCCAGAATCTCATCCTGAACGGGGTTTAGGTACGCTAAAGGGTTATCTCGACCCTAAGGCAGTTCCAAACAGTGTCGCTCTGATTCCACCACCGCCAGCCCCTAACTCGGCTGCTTTTGCCCATGATGAGGAAGTGGCGAGTAGCACGTTTCCCTTACGCAATACACCGCGCTTTGAGCTTGCGGTTTCAGATTATGATTTGAAAATTCCTAGCTTGGTCAATACTTTTTCCTGTGCAATAAACGCACAGATTACCGAAGCCAATGCTCCGTATTTGTACACGGTGCTACGTCGTTCTTTTACTGATATAGGTGTATCAACCAGTGCCGCGAAAGATTATTACAATCGCCTGCGCCCTTTTCAGGTGAATCACCAACCTATCGGCGTTCCAGAAGCGCGTGCCTTTTTAGAAAAAAATCACTCCTATCCGTCTGGACACACGGCTATCGGTTGGGGCTTTGCACTTATCCTAACGGAAATTGCACCAGATCGCGCCAACGAACTGCTGGCACGCGGTCGGGCGTTTGGAGAAAGTCGCAACATCGTCAATCATCATTGGTTTAGTGATGTGGTTTGGGGGCGTTTCATGGGAGCGGGTACTATTGCTAGGTTACACGCTGATCCAACATTCCGTGCGGATATGGATGCTGCCAGAGCTGAATTTGCGGCGATTCGCGCTCAAGGTCTTGCACCGACACGCGATTGTAAAGCGGAAGCGGCGGCACTGGGAACAAAAACCAATTAACTGCGTTGCAAACATTCACGCCGAAATACATAGGCGAGCATTTTAGGC
Organism: Methylococcales bacterium; assembly: GCA_037133675.1. Lineage (GTDB taxonomy): Bacteria > Pseudomonadota > Gammaproteobacteria > Methylococcales > Methylomonadaceae > UBA4132. The sequence goes on along the minus strand of JBAXNR010000002.1, from coordinate 47,791 downwards.
TGGCACAAGGCACAGCCCCTACTTTTACGCTTAATTTAATGGTATAAAATGATACCGTTCGTGGTGAGTTGTGAGCTTGTCGAACAGTCGAACCACATTCACACCGCTCATGACAAGCTCAGTGCGAACGGTTTTGTAATCATTTTATTAATGGTTAGCTAAGTAGATAAGCATCTCTTTTTTAACATTTCGCTGGAGTCCAATAGCTTTAGCTATTGGCTAGAAAACAGCTAAAGCTGTTTCGCTCCAGTTAAAAGACTTTTAAGCGATTACTTATAACAGTGGACAGCAACTATAAAATAAAAAATAATAAACCGATTTTTTTTAAAATTTGGAGTAACCATGAAAATCAATAAACTAAAAAAACAGGCTGCTAATTTGGCATTAGTGTTGTGTGTAGCAAGTGCATTGGTAGGGTGTTCTACTATTCAGTCGGCAAGTAATGAGGTGAAAGATTTAGCGGTTAAGCCTGCACCTGATGCGGGTTTTATCGCCAATCCTGAGCAACAAGGTAAAGTAGACTATTTACCCTTTCAAAAAGTCTGGATAGATCCTAGTTTCAACAAAGCCAACTATTCAGAAATAGTCATTGCGCCTGTTAATACTCAATATATGCTGAAAATGGATTGGCTGCATGATATGAGTTCCGCTGTTTGGTTTGGTGACGTTCAAAAAGATATTGCAGAACTCGCAGTGTATTTTCATGATACGGTTGCTAAAGAATTTAGATTAGACCCAAATCACCGCTTCACTGTCATTGAAATTCCTTCGCAACATAAAGCACCTGCTTTGCGCTTAGAAATCGCGCTAATTGAGGTTGATCCATCAACACCCGTATTACACGCGGCTGGCTGGGCAGTTGCTGGTGGTAGCACTGCTGCTGGCATTATCAATCAGCGTAGAGCAGCGTTTGAAGCTCGTCTGCGTGATCTGCAAACTAATAAAATAGTTGCCACTTTCGCTGATCGCAATATGCAGGATGTTGGTCCTATTGATATGACGCGCATGACTTGGTATGGTCCTGCTAAAGGCATTATGGATAACTGGGCGAAAGAGTTTGTTGCAGTCGCCAACCGTAAACCAGGTGAGAAAGTAAGCAGTCCTACTGCATTTACCCTAAGACCGTTCTAATTTGTAACTAACGTTACTATTTTGTCAGAAGTGTGAACCCCAGCATTTGAATAAGCTGTTGGGGTTCAAACCATTATTGTTATACTATTTCACCGTTCATAGTTTTCCCTGTATTTCGTATCAACGCATAAAAGACATAGTAAATACCCTTATCAAAACAATCTGGATATATTTATGAAAAAGATACTCTTCACTTTTATTGCCCTCGGCCTTTTAGTTTCCTGCTCTTCTACTAGCATTGTCAGTTCATGGAAAGAGCCATCGACAACGCTTTCAAGTAATCAAATACATAAAATTCTTTTTATTGCCCTTCTTAAGGATGAATCCTACCGTAGACAGGCAGAAGATAAATTGGTGTCTTTGTCTAAGGGCAAAGGCATTGCTTCTTACGCTTATATGTCGAGTGACTCAACAAAGGCTGATCTTGAACAACGCGTTAAAGCCGATGCTATTGATCTAGTGGTAATTATGCGTTTAGCGGATGTTCAAAAAGAAACTCGGTATGTGCCAGGGAGTAGTGATATGTATGGCTACAACGGTATGTATGGTTACGGTGGTTATATGGGCGGCTATAGATACGCAGCACCTATGTATTACGACCCAGGCTATTACACGACCGATAAAAAATATTTGGTAGAAACTAATGTCTATTCTGTAGACCCCAACAAGCTATTGTGGGCAGGCACTACTTCTACCATGAACCCCACCGAAATTGATACTACTACCACAGAGATTGTTAACGCGGTTGTTGATAATATGAAAAAAGAAGGCTTTCTATTAAAATAATAATCTGTTCAGTCTTATTCCCATGCGGCGGCATGGGACTGTAGCCGCAACGCGCCGCGTTGCGTAACGCACCGCAGCGCGGTGAAAATCAATTCCCAAGCGGCGTGAGGGAACTAGAAAAAAACTAAAAATACTGGAGATGTTATGAAAATTTTATTAATAGTAGCGTGTATGTTTTTTACCTCAGGCGTTTATGCAGGTTGTGTAACAACCCCACGCGGCAAGACTGTTTGTGATGCGACTGGCTCAGCAGCGGTAGTTGTCGCTCCTAGTTCCACAGCAGTTGTTGTTCCTAATACGAATAGTGCCGTTAAAGTGCAGACAAATGGTTCAACAGCAGCAGGATATAATGCCCGTACAGGTAATGCAGCGGTATCGCAAACTAACGCAAACGGTGTAGCACACACAGAAACCAGTCGTGGCGGTGAAGCGTACACTAAAAATGGTAAGGGCGTTGCTCAAGGTCCAGGTGGTACGACTTGTGCAAAAACTGCACGCAACCAAGGCTGTCGATAACGCTGTATTTTCAACTGTTTATTTGATTAGCATGGGCAACGACAAAATCGTTGCCCATTTTTTTGTTACAAGAGGTGGGCTATTTTTATTCATATTATGAAATGGTCATTGCTGGGTTTAATGCTAGTGACGACAACACTTTGGATGGTATTGGCGATTTATTTCGGTGATTCTCATACTGACATGGTGCAAACGAGCAGTGCGGCAATAGTCGGATTGCTTGGTTTAGCGACTCTGATTAGCTTGGGCTTTGCATGGTGGCGCAAACATTTTTTAGTCGGTTACTCACTGCTATTTATGGTAGTTTTGAGCGGGTGGCTGTTGGCTGTTCAGCCGTCTAATGAGCGGCAATGGCAAGCGGATCTTGCTGTACTGCCTTATGCGACAGTCGAAGGTAATTTGGTCACTGTGCATAATATCCGCAATGTCGATTACCGCAGTGAATTCGATTTTACCCCTGCTTATTATGATAAAACCTTTGATGTCAACAAACTTGAGGGTGTCGATTTGTTCGCGGTTTATTGGATGGGACCTGCCATTGCGCATACCATTATGAGTTTTAATTTTGGTGAGAATAATCATCTTGCGGTATCCATTGAAGCCCGCAAAGAGCTAGGCGAAGGTTATTCAACTATTAAAGGTTTTTTTCGCCAGTATGAACTGACTTATATTGTCGCGGATGAACGGGATGTAATTCGTTTGCGTACCAATTATCGCAAAGACCCGATTGAAAACGTTTATCTTTACCCACTACACCCGCCTAAGGAAAACCTACAGCGTTTGTTTCTGGAATATATTCGGCAAATTAACGAACTGCATGAAAAACCTGCGTTTTATAATACTTTGCTGGATAACTGCACCACCGCTATTTGGTTTAATACCCGTGTGAATCCAACACATTTACCATTTTCGTGGAAAATTCTGTTGAGCGGTTATGTGCCTGAGTATATTTACGAAGCGGGTGGTTTGAATACACAAATTCCGTTTGAGCAGTTGCAACAACAAGCGCATATTAATTCAGTGGCGAAAACGCTGGATAAATCGCCTGATTTTTCACAGGGTATTCGCGATGACAGATAACGTCCCTCAAAGGAATGTTATCTGTACAATGTAGATCAAGTAATTAACCCATAATTTTTGGAATAAGCACATGAAAAAACGTACTGTAAAAACGCGATACTTTTTGTCATCACTGTCTATCGCCATACTGTTATCAGGTTGCAGTAGTATTGGTAAAGGTGCGATGGAGGCTTTTTTGGAAAAAACCGAAACCGAAGATACGAGACAATGTCAGGTATGGGGTCAGCCTTTTACGGGTATTGACGCGGAGATAGCTAACAAGAATAAACACACCAAAGTGTTGTTTGTGCATGGCGTGGGCGATCATATTCCTGGCTATACCACCGAATTTTTAGAAAAATTAGCCAAAGACTTAAACTTGAACGAGCGTTCATTAGAGCAGAAAAATATTGAACTGGTCGCGCCTTTACTACCTGATAAAAATCTTGGTAATTTGCGCGTCACACATTTACTCAATGAGCAGAACGGACAGGAACTGACATTTTATGAATTAACGTGGTCGGAAATTACCCGCGCAGAAAAGAAAATGCTGGCATTTGATACTTCAGGCGACTACGATTTTCGCCGCGCTAAAATCAATGGGCTATTGAAGAAATTCAGTAATGATGCAGGAGCTGATCCTGTTATTTATGGAGGAGAAAGCAGAGTGCCTATTTTAATGGCATTTTCACAGTCAATCTGCTGGATGACAACGGGGGATTTTCAGAATCTGCCCAAAAGCGGCAAACAAATGTGCAATGGTTTGAATGATGAGGCGATTGAATATATTAACAGGGATAATTATGTATTTATTTCTCACAGTTTAGGTAGTCGTATCGTCACTGATGGCTTGGATCGTCTTGTTGGAATGTTGGCAAATCCTGAAAAATACACGGTCGGTAATAAAAAAGTAAATATGACCGCCAAATCAATAGAAGCACTGCAAAATAAGCGTGTCCCTATTTATATGTTGTCCAACCAACTGCCTATGTTGCAATTGGGTCGGAAGCCTCCTGAAGTGGCTGGACAAGATGCCAGTTACTGTCAGGCAAACGGGGCGAATTATAACAAACGTATGTTCAAAGAAACTGACATTGTTGCCTTTAGTGATCCTAATGATTTGTTAAGTTATGCCATACCACAGGAATTTGCAGAAAAATACATTGATTCTCGACTCTGTGCCAAGATTACCAATGTTAATATCAATATCGCCAAAGTCATGGATGCCTTCGGTTTGACTGATTTGGCTAATCCAATGGCAGCTCATATAGGTTATGATACCGATGATCGGGTAGTTGCGTTGATTGCCCAAGGGATTGGCACTAAAGCCGAAGCACCGTTGATAAAACAACGTTGTACGTTTACTAAAGAAGTAAAGTAAAACGATATGGCGTTAAATAGCCAAGCAGTTTATACATTGGGTTGCCGTCTTTTGGGTAACCCAACATTTTTCGATTTACGTTGGGTTACGATAGAGCTGCAATCGAAGCTACGACACTTGATAGATTCAATCAAACTCTCAACGGATTCACAATGACACGCCGAAAAACGCCCAAGCAACCACCGTTTCAATCTCGTTCAAATTCAGCTACGAAGATGCAATCAGTCATTAAACGCTGGTCGTTTTTGCTGCTTGCTGTCTGCTTGTCTGTGTTAGTTATGGCGGGTATTTATATTTATCTAGCCGATACCAAGCCCGCTGCTGGAGTTGAGGTTAGTGTGGAAAAACCAGCCGTTACACCAGTCGTATCGCCGCCAGAGGTTGTGGCGAGCGTTGAACCAGAAAATTATGTCGGCGCGGAGAGTTGCAAAGAGTGTCATCAAACGGAGTTTCAGGCGTGGCAGGGTTCGCATCACCAATTGGCAATGCAGGAAGCCAATGAAAAAACGGTATTGGGTGATTTTAATAATGCTAAATTTAACTATCACGGACTCGTCTCGACGTTTTTTAAACGTGATGGCAAATTCATGGTACGCACTGATGGCAAAGACGGCAAGTTGACCGATTATGCAATTAGCTACACCTTTGGCGTTACCCCATTACAACAATATCTGATTGAATTTGATGGTGGGCGTTATCAAGCCCTGAGTATTGCGTGGGATAGTCGTCCGAAAGCTGACGGCGGGCAAAAATGGTTTCATTTATATCCCAATGAAAAAGTGAATCACAATGACCAACTGCATTGGACGAAACGCTATCAAAACTGGAATATGGAATGTGCTGAATGCCATTCTACCCATTTGCAAAAAGGCTATGACGCGGCAACTGACAGTTATAAAACCACGTTTAATGAAATTAATGTTGCCTGTGAATCCTGTCACGGCGCGGCATCTAAACATATTGATTGGGCAAAACAAGCCAAGCCGCCAACTTCAATTGATAATAAAGGTTTAGCGGTAAAACTACAAAGCAACTGGCAAACGGCGTGGCAGTTTGCTGATAAAGCCGATATTGCGCAGCGTGATGAGCTTGCCAGTGATGAATTAATGAATACTTGCTGGGCGTGTCATGCACGTCGCTTACCGCTGGTTGAAAATAGCCCACCTAGTTTGCCATTAGAAGACACCCATAAACCTTCGTTATTAACCCAACCAACGTATCATGCCGATGGTCAACAACGTGATGAGGATTACACTTGGGGTTCATTTCGTCAAAGCAAAATGTTTCAGCAAGGCGTGACCTGCATGGATTGTCATGAGCCACATTCGCTTAAACTTCGTGCCGAAGGTAACGCGCTGTGTACTCGTTGCCATAATGCCGAAAAATTCGATACTGAAAAACACCACCAGCACAAAGCCGATTCAAAAGGTGCGTTGTGCATGGATTGTCACGCGCCTGAGCAAAATTATATGGTCAATGATGGACGGCACGATCACAGTTTCCGTTTGCCTAGACCTGATTTATCACAAACGCTAGGCAGTCCAAATGCCTGTACGCAATGCCACGCAAAACAAAAACCCGAATGGGCGGCGAGTGCGATGGATAAGTGGTACGGTAAAAGCTGGCGTGAGCGTCCACATTACGGCACGACCTTACACGCAGGTGTGACCGATGGTATTAAAGCATTACCTTCATTGCTTGAGCTGGCGCAAAATGCAGCCACGCCTGCCATTGTCCGCGCTACCGCTGTGACGCTGATTAAACCAATGATGAGTCCAGATTTACTCACTTTTGCACGCGAGCAGTTAAAGGATACTGATCCGTCGGTACGCGTAGCAGGGCTAGAACTGATTGAATCGCTTGATCCCATTAATCGCAGCTTGTCCGCGTCACCGTTGTTGGATGATTCAGTGCGCGGCGTACGCATTGAAGCGGCGCGGGTGCTTGCCGATATACCCGATAGTGAAATGTCGGCAAGTCGGCTGGAGAGTCGTAATAACGCAATGCAGGAATATATGGACGCAATGAAGCTCAATGCCGATTGGCCCGCAGAGAATAGTAATTTGGGTAATTTGTACCTACGGCAGGGAAAAATTGATGAGGCGATTACTGCTTATCAACGTGCTTTAACCTTAGACCCACAGTTTGTGGGTGCATATATCAATCTCGCTGATGCTTACCGTCAACAACAGCATGATGATGAAGGTGAAAAGCAATTACGCAAGGGCTTAGCATTAATCCCTGATGCAGCGGATTTGCATCACGCGCTGGGCTTGCTATTGGTGCGCAAAGACGACAAAACAGCGGCACTGAAAGAATTCGCTAAAGCAACTAAGCTCGCGCCGAATGATGTTCGTTATGGGTATGTTTATGCTATCGCCCTGAATTCACTGGGCAAACAACACAAAGCATTGGCGGTATTGAAAGCCGTTGATAAGCGACAACCCCATAACTTGCAAATACTCAGTGCGTTGATTTCCATAAACCGTGAAGCAGGTGATAACAAAACCGCCCTCGTGTACGCACGAAAAGCCGCTGAAGCCTTGCCTAATAATAAGGAAATAGAACAGTTAATTACAGAATTGGAAGGCACGAAATAATTTGGTATTTTGAGTACAAGCTTCGCTTGCAAGAGCAAGCAAAGCTTGCACTCCAGAATTTGACGACTTATGCTTTAACGCGGGTAATTTTTAACACGATAGTCAGTTCTTTCAAGCGGCGGATAATTTGCGCTAAATGTACGCGGTCTTTAACGGTTAGGGTAATTAAGTCAATACAGACACGAACATCTTGATCGACTACGGTGACATTTTCAATATTGGAATGCAATTCGGAAATCGTTGAGGCGATAGTAGCTAACGCGCCGCGTTGATTAAGAATTTCTAGGCGGAGTTCAGCGGGAAATTCGCCTACTACATCGGCACTCCATTCCACATCTAACCAGTTGGTGTGTTTTTTTCGAACGATGGTACGATTACGGCAGGCGTGGTGATGCACAACAATACCCTTACCAGGGTTAAAAAAACCAATAATGGAATCGCCTGGTATCGGTCTACAACACTTGGCGAGGGTAATCACCATGTCTTCTGTACCTTTGATAACCAAAGGTTTTCTTTGAATCTTGTCGCTATCATTGAGTTTAACATTGGCACTGACATCGTCTTGTGTCAGTCGTTTAGCCACTAAAAATGGCATTTTATTACCCAAGCCTATGTCTTCAAATAACGCATCTAATGAGCGCGTTTTAGTTAATTGCAACAAGGCTTGCAAGCGTAATTCGTCAATGTCGTCCAACTGTAACTGCATGGCTTGTAGTTCTTTTTCTAGCAGTCTGCGTCCTAAATTAATGGCTTCTTGTTGTTTGAAATTTTTCAGGAAATTACGAATACTAGAACGCGCTTTCACGGTGGTGACGTAATTTAGCCAAACAGGATTGGGTCTTGCCCACGGTGCGGTTACTATTTCGACGGTTACGCCATTTTCTAATTTGGTTTGTAAGGGGACTAACTGTTTATCGATCATTGCTGAAATACAGGAGTTACCGACATCGGTATGCACCGCATAAGCAAAATCGACAATAGTCGCACCTTTGGCGATTTTGATAATTTTACCTTTGGGGGTAAAAACAAACACTTCTTGGGGAAATAAATCGACTTTTAGATTATCAATAAATTCCAGTGAATCGCCTGCTGATTTTTGAATTTCCAGTAAATCTCGAAGCCATTCATTAGCTCGCGCTTGAAGTTTTTCAGTTTTACCATTATCAGATTTGTACAGCCAATGAGCGGCGATACCTGATTCTGACATGTGGTGCATTTCGTGAGTTCTGATTTGTATTTCAATGGGTTGACCATAAGGACCAATCAGCAGGGTATGTAAAGATTGATAGCCATTGGCTTTTGGTAGGGCGATATAATCTTTAAAGCGACCAGGAATTGGTTTGTATAAATTATGCACTGCACCGAGTACGCGGTAACAACTGTCAACATCATCACAAAAAATGCGAAACGCATAGACATCAAACACTGCCGCCAGTGATAATTTTTTAAGGTGCATTTTTTGATAAATGCTATAGATGTGCTTTTCTCGCCCTGATACTTTGCAGGGTAGATTGGCTTGTTCTAAACGGTTTTTTATCGAACACTCAATGGGATCAACAATTTTTCGGCGGTTGCCTCTGGCTTTTTTTAGTGCGTTACAAATGACAGCATACCGATAGGGATACATGGCTTCAAAGCCTAAAGATTCCAACTGATGGCGAATATTGTTCATGCCTAAGCGGTTGGCAATCGGTGCGTAAATATCTAAGGTTTCACGCGCAATACGGCGTTTTTTTTCGGGAGGCATCACACCTAACGTCCGCATATTATGCAATCGGTCGGCAAGTTTGACTAAAATAACGCGTAAATCTTTGCCCATTGCCAGAAACATTTTGCGTACATTTTCTGCTTGGGCTTCGGCTTGGGAACGGTCGGCAATTTTGGTGAGTTTGGTGACACCGTCCACCAGTTCAGACACTTCTACGCCGAACTGGTTAGCAAGTTCTCTTTTGCTAACGTGACAATCTTCAATGACATCATGCAGTATGGCAGCCATAATGCCGCGTGCGTCCATGTGCATATCAGCAAGTATCATCGCAACTGAAATCGGATGACAAATATAGGCTTCACCACTTTTGCGAAATTGACCCGCATGTGCCTCCGCGCCAAACTCGTAGGCACGGACACAATCATCAATTTGGGTTTGATCTAAATAGCCAGATAGGTTTTGACACAAACGCGCCATCAGCTCATCTTGAGGATGCTGTGGCACAGGGCACTCTGGCGTATCCATGATCGATTAGCGGCTAGAACAGGGGATTGTAATCATGTACTTCGCCAACGCGGTGTAGCAGATTAATGTTTTCTGTGGTGACATGACCAGCGGCGATTTCGCGTAATGCCAACACGGTGTCTTTATCTTTGCCGCGTGGCAAAAATTCGGGTGCGCCGTGGCTTAATTGCCGCGCTCTGGTACTGGCTAATAATACCAGTTTGAAACGGTTTTCTACGTTTTCTAAACAATCTTCGATAGTGACTCTTGCCATTTTTTTAAACCTTGTGTGGTGGTTATAGTTCCCACGCTGGAGCGTGGGAACTATGAAATTATTATTAACCGCGTGAGTTTAACACAGCAACCGCTGGTAATTCTTTTCCTTCGAGAAATTCAAGAAATGCACCGCCTCCTGTGGACGTATAAGAGACTTGGTCATTAATGCCATATTTGTCGATAGCGGCTAAGGTATCGCCACCGCCAGCAATTGAAAACGCACTACTTTCGGCAATTGCAGTAGACAGTGATTGTGTGCCGTGACTGAATTGTTCGATTTCAAATACGCCCACAGGACCATTCCAGACAATTGTACCCGCTGATTTTAATATCTCCGCGTATTGTTTTGCCGTATCAGGTCCTATGTCTAAAATTAAATCATCGGCTTCCACGTCAGCAACTTGTTTAACAGTAGCGACAGCGGTTTCAGAAAATTCTTTTGCACACACTACGTCAGTAGGAATGGGAATAGCAGAACCTGCGGCTTTGGCAGCAGCGATTAAACGTTGTGCTTCGGGAATTAAATCGGCTTCATACAGTGATTTACCAACAGGAAAACCAGCCGCTGCGATAAAAGTATTGGCAATACCACCACCAACAATCAGTTGGTCAACTTTTTCAGACAATGATTTTAACACTGTTAGTTTGGTAGAGACTTTAGAACCACCAACGATTGCCACTAAGGGTTTAGTCGGAGTTTCTAAGGCTTTGCCTAGTGCTTCTAATTCGCTGGCTAATAAAGGTCCAGCACAAGCGATAGGCGCGAATTTTGCCACGCTGTGGGTTGATGCTTGCGCTCTGTGTGCTGTTCCGAAGGCATCCATGACAAACACATCACATAATGCTGCCATTTTTTGTCCTAATTCATCGTTGTTTTTTTCTTCGCCGAGATTAAAACGCACGTTTTCACACAATACCACTTCACCAGCGGCGATAGCCACTCCATCAATCCAGTCTTTTTCTAAGCGTACAGATTTGCCTAATAATTCAGCTAAACGTTCTGCGACAGGTTTTAAAGACGCTGCTTCGTCATAGTGACCTTCTTCAGGACGACCTAAATGTGACATAACCATCACTGCTGCGCCTTTTTCTAAAGCGAGTTGTATGGTCGGTACACTGGCTTGAATACGAATATCGCTGGTGACTTTGCCATTTTTGACAGGCACGTTTAAATCTTGACGTATCAATACGCGCTTACCTGCTAAATCCAGATCAACCATTCTTTTAATCGACATATTTTTTCTCTCTTGTTGTGGAGGTAATGTTAGACATCTCAAGTTCTAAAAATCCGAGAGGTCTTTCTGTGTGAGTATCTAGTTTTGTCGCCATTTAATTGAGCATCCGATGCTAACTTTTTGCTCGGCTGGCCCGTTACCTGTGGCGGAAATTTGTTTCATGGCTTCAAATAAGTCGCGTATTGTATCAGCTGGAGCCGTTTCTTTGCGACTGGCATCTAACCGCCCACGATATTGCAGTTTTAAATCCGCGTTGTAGCCAAAAAAATCTGGCGTGCAAACTGCGCCGTAAGCTTTAGCCACTTCTTGCGTTTCATCAAACAGATACGGAAACGAATAATCAAATTGCTTGGCAATTCGTTGCATATTTTCGTAGGAATCGTCTGGATAGTCGCTAGGGTCATTAGACATAATGGCGACTGAATTAATACCAAACTCTTTAAGCTCACGGGTGTCTCGAATAATTCGCTCATGTATGGCGCGTACATAAGGGCAATGCTGGCAAATAAACATCACTAGCAAGCCTTTTCCGCCCATACAGTCGGCAAGTGTCCACCTTTTTCCATCGACACCGAGTAAATCAAAATTGGGTGCGTGTCTGCCAAAATCACACACGGGGGTTTCAAGTAATGCCATAACGACCTCTCATTAGAATAAAAATTAAACCTGCTTAGATTATTTCATGCCAAAATAGTGCGAGTATTTTGTGTATCTAAGTCAGGAAATTATGAAAATTGCTATTTTATCGCGTAACCCTAAATTGTATTCAACTGTTCGTTTAGTTGAAGCTGCAAAAGCACGGGGGCATGAAGTACGGGTACTGGATGTATTGCGTTGTTATATGAATATTACCTCGCGTAATCCCTCGATTCATTATCGAGGTGAAGATTTAACTGGTTTTGATGCGGTTATACCCCGAATTGGTGCATCCGTCACCTTTTATGGCACAGCGGTGTTGCGTCAGTTTGAAATGATGAATGTATTTCCACTCAATGAATCGGTTGCTATTTCAAGGTCTAGGGATAAATTACGCTCTATTCAGCTATTGGCTAGAAAAGGTATAGGGTTACCTGTCACAGGGTTTGCCAATAATCCAGATGATATTGCTGATTTGATTGCTCAAGTTGGCGGCGCACCTTTAGTTATTAAGTTATTGCAAGGCACACAGGGCATCGGTGTGGTATTGGCAGAAACTTACAACGCAGCTGAAAGTGTGATTCAAGCCTTTATGGGTTTAAAAGCCAACATCATGGTGCAAGAATTTATTAAAGAAGCCGATGGTAGTGATATTCGCTGTCTTGTGGTGGGTGATAAAGTGGTGGCTGCGATGAAACGCCAAGGACCAAAAGGCGAATTTCGTTCCAATTTGCACCGTGGAGGTTCGGCTAGCGAGGTTCGTTTAACACCCGAAGAACGTGCTACCGCAGTCAGTGCGGCAAAAGTCATGGGATTAAATGTCTGTGGTGTGGATATTCTACGCGCCAGTCGAGGCCCTGTAGTGATGGAAGTTAATTCTTCACCTGGTTTAAAAGGCATAGAAGACACCAGCGGCAAAGATATTGCCGATTTGATGATTCAGTTTATTGAAAAACGTTTTGATGCGGTAGAAATCAAAGACAAGTCGCTTACACGAACGCGTACGCGTGGTAAGGGCTAATCCTTGCTGCATCGTTCATTAAATCCGACCACTACAGTTTTACCAAGATATGAATATGACTCCTGATATGATTGGCTATTTAGGTTATCTAGCCGCCACACTTACCACTGCCTCATTTTTACCTCAAGCCATTTTAACTATCAAAACCAAAGATACCCAGTCGTTGTCATTGACGATGTACACACTATTTACGCTGGGCGTGTTTTGTTGGCTAATTTATGGCATTTATATTGATAATGAAGCTATTATCTTTGCTAATACTATTACCTTTATCTTAGCGGCATCGATACTATCCTTTAAAATTTACAACGTACTAACTAACAAAGAATAGTGTGTTTTAAACTCAACTTGAATAATGACGTTCCAATGGAGAAAACGCGTGGCGAATAAATTAACATTAACGCAGTTCATTATTGAGCAGCAACGTGGATTACCTGATGCGTCGGGTACATTTACTATGCTACTGAATAATATTGTAATGGCGTGTAAAGAAATATCCCATCTCGTTAATCGAGGGGATTTAGTCGGCGTACTAGGCAGTGCTGAATCAGAAAACGTGCAAGGTGAAGTACAAAAAAAACTCGACATCATCACCAATGACATCATGGTCAATGCGCTGAATTGGACGGGGCATTTAGCGGGCATGGCATCGGAAGAAATGGACGACATTATTCAGATTCCCCCGCAATATCCGAAAGGCAAGTATCTGGCTTTATTTGACCCGCTGGATGGTTCGTCCAATATTGATGTCAACATGACAGTAGGGACGATTTTTTCTATTTTGCGTTGCCGTGAAGGCGTTAATCCTGCTGAAGAAGATTTTTTACGCAAGGGCATGGAACAGGTGTGCGCGGGTTTTGTACTTTACGGACCATCTACTATGATGGTACTCACTACAGGGCATGGGGTGAATGGCTTTACGCTGGATCAAGATGTTGGTGAATTCATTTTGACTCATCCTGATATAAAAATCCCCGAAGACACCAGCGAATTCGCCATTAATATGTCCAATCAACGTTTTTGGCAACCGCCCGTACAACGCTATATCGCGGAATGTTTACAAGGTACAGACGGTGTGCGCGAAAAAAACTTTAATATGCGTTGGATTGCCTCATTAGTCGCCGAAGTGTATCGAATACTAACGCGTGGTGGCGTGTTCATGTACCCATTAGACACCCGTGATCCTAGCAAAACAGGCAGATTACGGCTGATGTATGAAGCCAATCCAATGGCATTTATTATTGAGCAAGCGGGCGGGCTTTGTTCAACGGGACGTGAACGCATACTCGACATGAAGCCTACGGGTATTCATCAACGTGTGCCTGTGATTCTAGGTTCAAAAAACGAAGTTGAACGTATTTTGGCATATCATCAACAAGACTGATTTTTTTAGCCTGTATGGAAGCAATGCAGGGTGAGTGAGACTATCAATGAATTCAAAAATAACCCAAACGTTATTTTTAACTCATTGGTCATGGAATCAAAAAATATATTTTTTGATTCCAAAACAGAATATTTTTACTCTTTTTACTGCGTTGCTTAGTGGGTTTGGGTTTAATAATTCATGGTGCTATCAGTAACAACACACCTCCCGCAAATAGTCCTGCTAATACATCATCTAGCATAATACCTAAACCACCGTGGACTTGTTTATCGATCCATTTAATGGGCCACGGTTTTAGAATGTCGAAAAAGCGAAACAACACAAAACCAATAATCAGTGCTTGCCAAGTGAACGGTACAAACCATAACGTAATTAAATAGCCCGCTACTTCGTCCCAGACAATGCCACCAAAATCATGTTCATCGAGTTTTTTCGCGGCAACATCACAAAACCATATTCCCACTACGGTGGCGAGTATTGTCAGCACGCTATAAATCAGCAGGCTATGCGCTTGTACAAGCAGATAATACACTGGTATAGCAGCGACGGTGCCGCACGTTCCAGGGGCTTTTTTTGCTAAGCCTGAACCAAAACCGAATGCCAAAAATAACACGGGATCGGTCATGATTTGTTTCGCACTTAGCTTTGCGTTACCGTAATGGGGTTTAAGAAAAATGCTCATAACCTTTGACCTCTAGTGTTTGAATAATACCTGATTTGCTTAATCGTAAGCCGTGCTGTGCTTCAATAATGCCGATTTTTTGGCAATAATTGGGAACTAGCGATGCTTTTTCGGGGGGCACGGTAAAACACAGTTGATAATCATCACCTGCTACTAATGGCATAATCCAATCGCCTGTGTCTTGAATGTAACTTAAAACAGCATCAGATAAAGGTAGCTCTTCCCAATGCAAACACGCACCGCCGTGGCTTTGTTGCAAAATATGCCCTAAATCACTGGCTAAACCGTCCGATATATCAATACAGGCATTGGCTACACCGATTAGCATTTGTCCTGTATCACACGCAGGTTCGGGCTGATTAAATTGTTTTAAGGCATTATCAGGTTGAGTGCAATCATAGCCTTGGGTAATTTTTAAGCCTAAGCCAGCGTCGCCAATATTACCTGACAGGTAAATAAAGTCACCAACTTTTGCGGCTGAGCGGATTAATGCCTGTCCGCGTGGCACTAGACCTAAAGCTTGTACGGTAAGCGTCAATGCACCCGCAGTAGTATCACCGCCAATTAAATCAACTGAATAGCGTTCGGCTAGCGTTAAAAATCCTTTCGCAAACGCGCTTAACCATGCTTCATTGACGCTAGGCAAGGTGATTGCTAGTGTTACTGACAGCGGTTTCGCGCCCATGCTGGCTAAATCGCTTAAGTTAACGGCAAGTAGCTTGTGACCCAGCTGCTCAGGATTGGTGTCTTTAAAAAAATGCACATTTTCTACCATCGTATCGGTGGTGATAGCGAGTTCATAGCCGTTTGGAATAGCTAGCAACGCACAATCATCACCAATTCCCAAGCGAGTCGAGGCATTTTTAACAGCTTGCTGGGTAAAAAATCGCTGAATCAGGGAAAATTCGGAAAGCGGCATAAGCTTATTTTAACTGAGCTTTAGCTTGAATTTCTATGGCACGTTTTTGTTGGGCAATTTTGTCCAAAATGCCATTGACATAACGATGACTGCCATCGGCACCAAAACATTTTGCCAGATTGATGCTCTCATTTAATATGACTCGGTAGGGCATATCCAAGCGGTGTATCAATTCATAAGTGCCAATTCGTAAAATAGCTCGCTCTACGGGATCAATATTATCGACAGGACGGTCAACAAATTCATTTAATGCTACATCAATCAGCTCTAAATTTTTGGGTATGCCATAAAAAAGTTCAGTGAAATAACTTTTTTGTGCATCTTTTAAACGTTCTTCTTCTAAAAACTGTCGTTCAATTTCACTTAGGTTTTGTCCTGTCATTTGCCATTGATACAGGGCTTGAACAGCGGCTTTTCGTGCATTGGTACGCGCTTGACTCATTAGGTTTCCAAATGGTTATATAAATCTTTCGATGGTTAATGGTGTGATGCTATCTTTATTTAAGCTTAAGCATTCATGAATACGTTGGCAACAGGAAATTGTTGAATAGCTATTCTTAGGTTGTTGTTGATAAGTGTTCAATTGTACCAGTAATACGCGCTTGGCTTGGTGAATAACCACGGCTGATAATAGTGATTCTATCATCAAAAAAGACAGTGCTAACACAAGCCTTAAGATTAAAATGACGCTTGTGATAAGCCTGATAGAAGCTTTATACCTCAAACAGTGTTAGCTTTTTTGCATTATAAAGTTAGTGATACACCGCATACAGAGTTCAATTGCTAATTTTCTTAAATAAATTTATTGACAGAATAGGTTTTATAAAATACAATGCGCAGCTTATCCAAATATTGGAGGGGTTCCCGAGCGGCCAAAGGGATCAGACTGTAAATCTGCCGGCTCTGCCTTCGGAGGTTCGAATCCTCCCCCCTCCACCATCATCTTGAATTTAAAAAATCTGCGGGTGTAGTTCAATGGTAGAACTCCAGCCTTCCAAGCTGATCACGTGGGTTCGATTCCCATCACCCGCTCCAAATTCTGAGATTAGGCTCATATAGCTCAGTAGGTAGAGCACTTCCTTGGTAAGGAAGAGGTCACCGGTTCGAATCCGGTTATGAGCTCCATTTCAAAGTGCGATGCGGTTTTGTTCTGAATCAGGTGGGTTTGAAATGGCACACTTAAGGTGTGACTTAGTTCATCTGGTATAATGTTTTAGGTTGTTTTCTAGCTAATAGCGTATCTGGTTAGCTATGAAATTTAATAGCCATCGTTGTGTTGGTAGTTGAATAATAGCTTTGGTTGATGTATCATAATAGGTTCAATTTTTTCTGAATAGGTCAGTAGTTCAATTGGTAGAATGGCGGTCTCCAAAACCGCTGGTTGGGGGTTCGAGACCCTCCTGGCCTGCCATCAGTTAAAATAATAAATACCACTCATCTTCATAATAAATAACACATGAAAATCCAAGCAGAAGCACAGACAGCTGTATTTGATGTTGTCAAGCAAGTCTTTTCCGTTGTCTTTGTAGTTGCTGGTGTAGCTGCATTTTATCGTTTTTCAGAAGCTGTTCCTCTTTTGTATCGTGTTCTTGGTCTATTGGCTGTTGTGTTGGCAGCAATGGGCTTAATGCTTACCACAGAGATTGGGAAAAATGTCTGGCTTTTTGTTTTAGAGTCTAAGCAAGAAGTTAGAAAAGTCGTTTGGCCTACCCGCGAAGAAACAGTGCGTACTACCTTGTTGGTGTTTGCAATGGTCACTATCGTGGGGCTTATTCTTTGGTTTTTAGATATGTTCCTCTTTTGGGGTGTGCGTTTCCTAACAGGACAGGGCGGATAGATATGGCTTTGCGCTGGTATGTTGTACACGCCTATTCCAATTTTGAAAATAAAGTTAAACAAGCTTTGGAAGATAGAATTAAGCGCGAAGGTTTAGAGCAGTTTTTCGGTAAAATCTTGGTGCCTACTGAGGAAGTCGTAGAGATGCGCATGGGGCAGCAAAGAAAAAGCGAAAGGAAGTTTTTTCCAGGTTATGTTTTAGTGCAGATGGAGCTGACTGATGAAACGTGGCATTTAGTCAAGGATGTACCTAAGGTACTAGGCTTTATAGGTGGTACGTCTGATCGACCTGCTCCTATTTCTGAAAAAGAAGCGATGTCTATACTTGATAGAGTGGAAGAGGGCGTGAATAAACCTCGTCCTAAAACTTTATTTGAGGCTGGCGAAGTTATTAGAGTTGTTGATGGACCATTTAAAGATTTCAATGGTGTTGTTGAAGAAGTGAATTATGAAAAAAGTAAGTTGAAAATATCAGTGCTTATTTTTGGTCGTTCTACTTCTGTTGAGTTGGGTTTTAGTCAGGTTGAAAAAAGCTAATTATTGAATTATGTTTGGTAATTAGTAGTTAATAATCTCTATCTGCATAAGGTAGGGATTTTTTGTGTCTAGGGGAGCATTACAGTGCGTTTGTACCCAATTTGGAGTAGAAAATGGCAAAAAAAATAGCTGCATATATTAAATTGCAAGTACCAGCGGGTGATGCAAAGCCGAGTCCACCTGTAGGTCCTGCATTGGGTCAGCGTGGCGTTAACATCATGGAGTTTTGTAAAGCATTTAATGCTAAGACTCAGGATGTAGAAAAAGGCTTGCCTTTACCTGTTGTTATTACTGTTTACAGTGATCGTAGTTTTACCTTTATCACCAAAACACCCCCCGCCTCTATCTTGCTGAAAAAAGCAGTAGGTATAAAAAGTGGTAGTAGCACTCCAAATACCAAAAAAGTTGGTACAGTGACGCGTGAGCAATTAGAAGAAATTGCCAGAACTAAAATGGAAGATTTGAACGCTGCAAATCTTGAAGCGGCGGTAAAAACAATTGCAGGCAGTGCGCGTAGCATGGGTCTGAATGTGGAGGGATTATAATGGCTAAGTTATCAAAAAAAGCGAAAATCATTAAAGCAAAGGTTGATAAAACCAAGCAATATTCAATCACTGAAGCTGTTGCCTTATTGAAAGAATTAGGTACAGCTAAGTTTGCTGAAGCCATTGATGTAAGCGTTAATTTAGGCGTAGATCCGCGTAAATCTGATCAAAACGTGCGTGGCGCGACTGTGTTGCCAAACGGTACAGGTAAAACAGTGCGTGTTGCTGTATTTACTCAAGGTGCTAATGCAGATGCAGCAAGAGCGGCAGGTGCTGACATCGTCGGTATGGACGATTTAGGCGATTTGGTCAAAAAAGGCGAAATGAATTTTGACGTGGTTATCGCATCTCCTGATGCAATGCGTGTCGTCGGTCAATTAGGTCAAATTTTAGGTCCTAGAGGCTTAATGCCTAACCCTAAAGTGGGTACAGTAACTGCTGATGTCGCTACTGCGGTCAAAAATGCTAAATCTGGTCAAGTGCGCTATCGTACTGATAAGTCTGGTATTATTCACTGCACATTGGGTAAAGTTTCATTTGATGCTGAGGCACTTCAAGGTAACTTGGAAGCATTGCTGGCTGATTTAAGAAGAATGAAGCCAACAGCTGCTAAAGGTGTTTACATCAAAAAGATTACCCTATCTTCAACGATGGGTCCTGGTTTGTGGTTAGACGCTAGTAGCCTTACTAGCTAAATATTAAAGAACTTTGGGTTGCCGTTATGCGGTAACCGTCAAAGACCGCAGGCGTTGTAAAACTTAATGGCAGCATGGTTGCGAAACTATGTTCCTGCGTAGACGGACTGGAACCGTGTGGGGAAAGAAACCGTAAGGAAGCACTCTATTTGGAGTGCGTTTTATTTATCTGGACACCCCAGAACATTACCGGAGGTAAACAGTGGCACTAAATTTAGATAGCAAAAAAGCTGTCGTAGAAGAAGTTGCTCAATACGCCGCTAAAGCGCATTCTGCTGTTGCGGCAGAATATCGTGGTTTAACAGTAACGGAATTGACCGAACTGCGTAAAACAGCGAGAGAAACAGGCGTTTATTTGCGGGTGGTAAAAAATACTCTGGCAAAACGTGCAGTAGCTGGTACTGAATTTGAATGTATGCAAGAGGGTCTGGTAGGTCCATTGTTAATTGCATTTTCAATGGAAGATCCAGGTGGTGCGGCGCGTTTGATCAGTGGTTTTGCCAAAACCCACGACAAATTAATCACTAAGATTGTTGCTATTGGTGGGCAATCTTACGGTGCTTCTGAATTAGCTCGCTTGGCAAGTTTGCCAACACGAGATCAAGGCATTGCGCTATTAATGTCAGTCATGAAGGCACCTGTAGCGAAGTTAGTACGCACCTTGGCAGCACTGGGCGACCAGAAGCAAGAACAAGAAGCGGCATAATTTCGTTAAACCTGTTATCCCGTCGTATTGACGGTTTAAAACTATTATTTAGAGAAACTCACAATGGCAATATCAAAAGAAGACATTTTGGAAGCAGTCTCCAATATGACCGTTATGGAAATCGTTGATTTAGTGTCAGCGATGGAAGAGAAATTTGGCGTAACTGCTGCTGTTGCCACTGCGGCTGCTCCAGCGGCAGCGGCAGCGGCGGTTGAAGAGCAAACAGAATTTGATGTGATTCTGACTGGCTTCGGCGAAAATAAAGTGGCTATTATTAAAATAGTTCGTACTCTCACAGGCTTAGGCTTAAAAGAAGCAAAAGATGCTGTTGAAGGTGTACCGACTGTATTAAAAGAAGGTATTCCTAAAGCTGAAGCAGATGCAATTAAAACGCAACTGATAGAAGCAGGCGCGACTGTCGAAGTTAAATAAAATTTTGACTGACACTGAGGCTTTTGCCTTTGTAGAGGGCTGGTGGCTTATGTCATCGGCCTTTTACTGCTTGACATAAATGCTTAATGTTTATATCTCCAGCAGTTACCCTCTGTTGCACACCGCACAGTAGAAACAATTCATGATGAAAAGGTTTGGAAGCGATATGTCCTACTCTTTTACCGAAAAAAAGCGTATACGAAACAACTTTGGGAAAAGCACTGAAGTGCTTGATGTCCCGTATCTTTTAGCAACACAACTAGATTCTTATGCCAGCTTTTTGCAATCAGGTGTTACGCCAGATAAGCGTACTGATACTGGCTTACACGCGGCATTTTCTAGCGTATTTCCGATTGAAAGCCATTCTGGCTACGCGGTATTAGAATATGTCAGGTATAGATTAGGCGAGCCTGTCTTTGATGTCAGGGAATGTCAACAGCGCGGCGTAACTTTTGCGGCACCTTTGCGTGTATTAGTGCGTCTTGTTATCTATGATAAAGAAGCCGCAGCTAATGCTAAAGTCGTTAAAGACATACGCGAACAAGAAGTCTATATGGGCGAACTACCCTTAATGACCGATAACGGAACCTTTGTTATCAATGGCACTGAGCGCGTTATCGTCTCACAATTACACCGTTCACCAGGGGTGTTTTTTGACCATGATAAGGGTAAAACCCACTCATCGGGCAAACTTCTATTTAACGCGCGGGTCATTCCTTATCGTGGTTCTTGGTTAGATTTTGAGTTTGACCACAAAGACTGCGTTTATGTGCGCATAGACCGCCGTAGAAAAATCCCAGCTACCATTTTATTGCGGGCTTTAGGTTACGATAACGAAGAAATGATCAAGATTTTCTTCGAAACCAATAAATTTACCTTAAGTGCAGATAAATGTTTATTCCACATCATTCCAGAAAGAATGCGTGGCGAAATTGCTGCATTTGATATTAAAAATAACGATCATGTTTTGGTCGAAGAAGGACGGCGAATTACCTCCAAGCATATTCGCGAGATGAACAAAGTAGAACTTACCCAAGTGGAAGTTCCCAGAGCTTATCTAATCGGTAAAATTGTTGGGCGTAACCTTATTGATCAAAGTACTGGTGAAATCATTGTCAACGTCAATGATGAATTGACCGATGCCTTGATTGATCGTTGCATCGATAGCGGTATTACTGAACTTAATACTCTGTTTGTAAATGATTTGGACAATGGTCCTTACATTTCTAACGCAATGCGTATTGATAATTCAACCAATGCGTTAGAAGCATTGGTCGAGATTTATCGCATGATGCGACCAGGCGAACCGCCCACAAAAGAATCTGCGGAAAATCTATTTCAAAATTTATTTTTTACTGATGAACGCTACGATTTATCTACTGTAGGGCGAATGAAATTTAATCGTCGCTTGGGTAGAGAAGAAATTATCGGCACAGGGACTTTGACTAAAGCCGATATTATTGATGTTCTGAAAGAATTAATAAAAATTCGTAATGGTAACGGCACTGTTGATGACATCGATCATTTAGGTAATAGACGGGTGCGTTCAGTCGGTGAAATGATTGAAAACCAATTCCGTGTTGGCTTAGTTAGAGTTGAAAGAGCCGTTAAAGAACGCTTAACCTTGGCGGATTCTGAAGGCTTAGTGCCGCAAGAAATTATCAATGCCAAACCAGTTTCAGCGGCGGTGAAAGAATTTTTTGGTTCTAGCCAATTGTCACAATTTATGGATCAAAATAATCCATTATCTCAAGTGACACATAAACGCCGTGTGTCCGCTTTAGGACCTGGTGGTTTAGCGAGAGAACGTGCAGGCTTTGAAGTGCGAGACGTACACGCTACCCATTACGGTCGTGTGTGTCCAATTGAAACGCCTGAGGGACCCAACATTGGTTTGATTAACTCGCTGTCGGTGTATGCGCGTACCAATAATTATGGTTTCTTAGAAACGCCGTATCGTAAAGTCGTTGATGGCAAAGTAACCGATCAAGTGGATTATTTATCCGCTATTGAAGAAGGTGAATTTGTTATTGCACAGGCGAGTGTACCCGTTAATAAAGACGGTCAATTAGTCGATGGCTTAGTGTCTTGCCGCCATAAAGATGAGTTTGCGCTGGCTATGTCCGATACTGTGCAGTATATGGATGTATCATCCAA
Source organism: Methylococcales bacterium (assembly GCA_037133675.1). GTDB lineage: Bacteria > Pseudomonadota > Gammaproteobacteria > Methylococcales > Methylomonadaceae > UBA4132. The sequence goes on along the minus strand of JBAXNR010000002.1, from coordinate 25,045 downwards.
ACAAATCGTCTCAGTGGCTGCCTCGATTATTCCGTTCCTAGAGCATGACGACGCGAACCGTGCATTAATGGGTTCTAATATGCAGCGTCAAGCGGTACCCACACTAAGAGCTGAAAAGCCATTAGTCGGTACAGGCATGGAAAGAACAGTCGCAAAAGATTCGGGTGTAACGGTAGTTGCTACGCGTGGTGGTAAAATCGAAGCGGTAGATGCTGCGCGTATCGTGGTTCGTGTTAATGACACAGAAACTGAAACGGGTACATCTGGCGTTGATATTTATAACCTGATTAAATACACGCGTTCTAACCAAAACACCTGTATTAATCAAAAACCATTAGTTAAACCAGGTGACATCGTCCAAGCGGGCGACATTATGGCGGATGGACCTTCAACCGATATGGGTGAACTCGCACTAGGGCAGAATATGCTGGTTGCGTTCATGCCTTGGAATGGCTACAACTTTGAAGATTCTATTTTAGTCTCTGAGCGCGTCGTCAAAGAAGATCGTTTCACCACTATACACATCGAAGAAAAAACCTGCGTTGCGCGTGATACTAAACACAGCCCAGAAGAAATCACCGCTGATATTCCAAATGTCAGTGAAGAAGCGTTGTCCAAATTGGACGAGTCTGGCATTGTTTATGTCGGTGCAGAAGTGAAAGGTGGCGATATTCTAGTTGGTAAAGTCACACCTAAAGGTGAGACTCAACTGACTCCAGAGGAAAAATTGCTACGCGCTATCTTTGGTGAAAAAGCCGCTGATGTGAAAGATACTTCATTGCGCGTGCCTAGTAGTATCGAAGGTACAGTTATCGACGTGCAAGTGTTTACTCGTGACGGTGTTAAAAAAGACAAACGTGCCTTAGACATTGAGCAAGATGCGATTAAGCGTTACCGTAAAGACCTAGACGACCAGTTGAAGATTCTCGAAGGCGATATTTACTCGCGTGTCGCAAATTTGTTGATTGGTAAAGTGGCTTTATCAGGCGCGTCTCAACTTAGAGCGGGAACAGAAATAAGTCAAGAATATTTGCAAAGCATCAAGCATTCAGATTGGCTTAAAATCAAGATGAAAGAGGAAGAGCTTAATCTTCAACTGGAATTGGTTGTTGCCCAAATTGAGCAGCAACGTAAAGATTTTGATGAAAAGTTTGAAGTAAAACGCAAAAAAATCGTCATGGGCGATGATTTAGCACCGGGTGTGTTGAAAATGGTTAAGGTTTATTTAGCCGTGAAAAGACGCATTCAGCCAGGTGATAAAATGGCAGGTCGTCATGGTAACAAAGGGGTTATCTCAATGATTAGACCGATTGAAGATATGCCTTTTACCGCTGATGGCAATCCTGTTGACATCGTATTGAATCCTTTAGGTGTACCTTCTCGTATGAACGTAGGGCAGGTATTAGAAACCCATTTAGGTTGGGCAGCAAAAGGGCTAGGTATCAAAATCGGCAAAATGCTGGAAGCTAAAGCTAAAATAAACGAAATCAGAGAATATCTGGATAAAATTTATAATAGTAGCGGTCGTAAAGAAGATTTAGAGTCGTTTTCTGATAAAGAAATTTTAGAAATGGCAGCCAATCTAGTTGCTGGCGTACCAATGGCGACTCCTGTATTTGACGGCGCGAGCGAAGACGAAATTCGCACTATGTTAAGACTAGCGGATTTACCAGAGCATGGGCAAGTGCAGTTATTTGACGGTTTAACGGGCGAACCTTTTGAGCGTGAAGTGACAGTCGGTTATATGTATATGCTAAAACTTAACCACTTAGTGGATGACAAAATGCACGCACGTTCTACTGGGCCTTACAGTTTAGTTACTCAACAACCGTTAGGTGGTAAAGCGCAATTTGGTGGACAGCGTTTCGGAGAAATGGAAGTCTGGGCGTTAGAAGCTTATGGTGCAGCTTATACTCTGCAAGAAATGTTGACAGTCAAATCTGACGATGTAACAGGTAGAACGCGAATGTACAAAAATATTGTAGACGGTAATCATAAAATGGAAGCGGGTATGCCTGAATCTTTTAATGTATTACTGAAAGAAATTCGTTCTTTAGCAGTCAATATCGAGTTAGAAAGGGAATAACACTCCTCGTAGTTAGGGTATAAGGAGTCCGATAGCTTTAGCTATTGGCTACTCCTTTACCCTACACGGCTGAACTACACCAGAAACTATTTAAAGAGGACAAGCTCTTGAAAGATTTAATGAACTTCCTAAAGCGTCAAGGTCGAGCTGACGATTTTGACGGTATAAGCATAGGCCTAGCCTCTCCCGATATGATTCGGTCATGGTCTTATGGCGAAGTGAAAAAACCAGAAACCATCAACTATCGCACGTTCAAGCCTGAGCGTGATGGGCTGTTCTGCGCCAAAATATTTGGCCCTATCAGTGACTATGAATGTCTGTGCGGAAAATATAAAAGACTAAAGCATCGCGGTGTTATCTGCGAAAAATGCGGCGTGGAAGTTACTTTGTCTAAAGTGCGCCGTGAGCGCATGGGGCATATCGACTTAGCTAGCCCTGTTGCACACATCTGGTTTTTAAAATCACTACCCTCCAGAATCGCGTTGTTATTGGATATGACATTGCGGGAAATTGAGCGCGTGTTGTATTTTGAATCCTTCGTTATTTTAGACCCAGGTATGACTCCTTTAACTAAAGGGCAGTTGCTAACTGATGATGAATACTTGGATGCAGTTGAAGTTCATGGTGATGATTTTGTTGCCAAAATGGGTGCAGAAGCTATTTATGACTTGTTAAAAAGTATTAATTTAAAAGAACAAGTTGAAATTTTACGCGAAGAAATTAATTCCACCAGTTCAGAAACCAAAATTAAAAAATACGCTAAACGCCTCAAAGTAATGGATGCGTTAGTGAGTTCAAAAAATCGTCCCGAATGGATGATTTTGAAAGTATTGCCTGTATTACCACCCGAATTGCGTCCGTTAGTACCTTTGGATGGTGGTCGTTTTGCGACTTCAGACTTAAATGATTTATACCGTCGGGTTATTAACAGAAACAATCGATTGAACAGACTGTTAGACCTCAGCGCACCTGATATTATTGTGCGTAATGAAAAACGGATGCTGCAAGAATCAGTCGATGCGTTGCTTGATAACGGCAGACGTGGTCGCGCTATTACAGGTACGAATCGTAGACCGCTAAAATCGTTAGCGGACATGATTAAAGGCAAGCAAGGACGTTTCCGTCAAAACCTATTAGGTAAACGGGTCGATTACTCAGGACGTTCGGTCATCGTGGTAGGTCCTACCTTAAGATTGCATCAATGTGGTTTACCGAAAAAAATGGCATTGGAATTGTTTAAGCCCTTTATTTTCAGTAAATTACAACTGCGTGGCTTAGCAACAACGATTAAAGCCGCTAAAAAAATGGTCGAACGCGAAGGCGCAGAAGTATGGGATATTCTCGAAGAAGTTATTCGTGAACATCCAATTCTGTTAAACCGTGCGCCAACATTGCATAGATTAGGTATTCAAGCTTTTGAGCCGACCTTGATTGAAGGTAAAGCCATTCAATTGCACCCGTTAGTCTGTAGCGCGTTTAACGCTGACTTTGACGGTGACCAAATGGCGGTACATATTCCACTGTCTATAGAAGCACAGTTGGAAGCGCGTACTTTAATGATGGCAACTAATAACATTTTATCGCCAGCGAATGGTGAACCTGTTATTAATCCATCACAAGACGTGGTATTGGGTTTGTATTACATTAGTCGTGAAAAAATAAACGCTAAAGGTGACGGCAGTATTTTTGGTAGTGTTTCCGAAATACACAAAGCTTTGCTGACTAAAACTGTAGAACTGCAATCTAAAATTCAATTACGAATTACTGAAAAAGTTACCAATGAACAGGGCGAATTAGTTGATAAAACCCATCGTGTTCATACTACGGTAGGACGTGGTTTAATCTGGGAAATATTGCCAGATCGTATGCCGTTCGACATAGTCAATTGCGATATGACCAAAAAGAATATCTCGCGGTTGGTCAATTATAGTTATCGCTATTTGGGCAATAAAGACACCGTTATTCTTGCCGACCAATTGATGTACCTAGGATTCCGTTATGCCACTATATCAGGCGTATCTTTCGGTATCGAAGATATGGAAATTCCAGCCAAAAAAGTAGACATCATTCGGTCGGCCGATAACGAAGTTAGCGAAATCCAACGTCAGTACTCGTCGGGTTTAGTGACTGACGGTGAGCGTTATAATAAAGTCGTCGATATTTGGTCACATGCCAACGATCAAGTGGCTAAAGTAATGATGGAAGGTCTCGGTGAAGAATCGGTAGTGAATGCGGAAGGTAATGTTGTCAAACAAAAATCCTTTAACTCTATCTTCATGATGGCTGATTCAGGTGCTAGAGGTTCAGCGGCGCAAATTCGGCAGTTAGCGGGTATGCGGGGCTTGATGGCGAAACCAGATGGTTCGATTATTGAAACACCGATTACTGCGAACTTCCGTGAAGGTCTGGACGTATTACAATACTTTATTTCCACACATGGTGCGCGTAAAGGTCTTGCCGATACCGCGTTGAAAACAGCAAACTCAGGTTATTTAACTCGTCGTTTAGTTGATGTAGCACAAGACCTTGTGATTATTGGGCAGGATTGCGGTACCAATAATGGTCTTATAATGACTCCCATCATTGAGGGTGGTGATGTTGTAGAACCACTATCAGAGCGCGTCTTAGGTCGTGTGGCTGTTGGTGATGTTATGGATGGTGCGGGTGAAAATATTATTGTATCTAGTGGTACTTTATTAGACGAATACTGGGTAGGCGTACTGCAAGAGCAAAGTATTGATAGAGTTGTTGTTAGATCAATTATTACCTGTGAAAATAGACACGGTGTCTGTGCTGCGTGTTATGGACGTGATCTAGGTCGTGGACATTTGGTGAATATTGGTGAAGCAGTCGGCGTTATTGCCGCGCAATCAATTGGTGAGCCTGGAACACAGTTGACCATGCGTACTTTCCATATTGGTGGTGCAGCATCGCGATCAGTGGCTATCAGTAATGTTCAAGTTAAATCAGCGGGTGCTATTCGCTTGAATAATTTGAAATCGGTTATCAACCGTGAAGGTAACTTGGTCGCTGTATCGCGGTCGGGTGAAGTCGGTGTCGTCGATGATTACGGTCGTGAAAGAGAGCGTTATAAAATTCCTTACGGCGCGGTGTTATCCGTGCAAGAAGGTAGCCGTGTCAATGCGGGCGATACCATCGTAAAATGGGATCCCTTCACTCACCCTGTTATTACTGAAGTTGACGGGGTAGCTGAGCTGATTCATTTTGTTGAGGGTGTCACGGTACAAACTGAATCTGATGCTGTTACTGGCTTAAGTTCACTGGTCGTCACTGATCCTAAGCAGCGTGGTAGTGCAGGTAAAGAATTACGCCCTATGGTAAAACTGCTCGATGCGGAAGGTAATGGTATATTTTTGCCAGGTACAGAAATGCCTGCGCAATATTTTCTACCCGCAGGCGCGATTGCAGGTATTAAAAATGGCGGTGAAGTAAAAGTTGGTGACGTGTTAGCTAGAATTCCGCAAGAATCAAGTAAAACGAGAGATATTACGGGTGGTCTGCCGCGCGTAGCCGATTTGTTTGAAGCTAGAAAAACCAAAGACCCCGCTATATTGGCAGAGGCCAGTGGTACAGTATCGTTTGGCAAAGAAACTAAAGGTAAGCAACGCGTCATTATTACTGATGCCGAAGGCGAACAGGTAGAGACTTTAATTCCAAAATGGCGACATATTACGGTATTTGAAGGAGAATATGTTGAAAAAGGTGAGACCATCGCTGAAGGTGAGTTAACTCCACATGATATTCTCAGATTACGCGGCATAGAAGAACTGGCTAACTATCTGGTTAAAGAAATTCAAGATGTTTATCGACTGCAAGGTGTAAAAATCAACGATAAACATATTGAAGCGATTATTCGTCAAATGCTTAGAAAAGTAGAAATCACTGCTTCAGGGGATACTAGTTTCTTGAAAGGTGATCAGGTGGAGCGGGCAGCAATGCGCGTAGAAAATGACAGAATGGAATCTGAGGGCAAAATTCCTGCTAGTTATGAATCTATTTTGCTAGGTATTACCAAAGCATCGCTGGCGACAGAATCTTTTATCTCGGCGGCATCATTCCAAGAAACTACTCGTGTCTTAACAGACGCGGCAGTACGCGGTTTAAGTGATAGTCTACAAGGTTTAAAAGAGAATGTTATCGTTGGTCGATTAATTCCAGCAGGAACGGGACTTGCCTACCATGAGCATAGAAAAAATAGATTTTCTCAGCATGCGTTGATGGAAAATGAAAATACCTCTGTCGTTGATGCAGGGGATGTAGAAGAGGCACTAAAGTTAGCATTGAATGGCTAAAAAAGCGATAAATCGCTTTTAAAAAAAATGAGCTTGACCTAAACACGATTAAACAGTAATATACTCAGCTCACATAAGCTATATGGTTTTGAGTTAGGTTGAAATACTGTAACCGCTTGTGTATTTATGTCACGGTTCGGTATCTGACAATTAATTTGTAAAACTGGAGTAGATAAAATATGGCCACGATCAACCAATTGGTTCGTAAGCCGCGTGCTAAAAGAATTGAAAAGAGCAATGTTCCAGCATTGGAGGCCTGTCCTCAGCGTAGGGGTGTTTGTACACGGGTTTATACAACAACGCCTAAGAAACCAAACTCGGCATTGCGTAAAGTGGCGCGTGTTAGGCTGACTAATGGTGCTGAGGTTAGTAGCTATATTGGTGGCGAGGGTCATAATCTTCAAGAGCACTCTGTGGTTTTGATAAGAGGTGGTCGTGTAAAGGATTTGCCAGGCGTACGGTATCACGTTGTGCGTGGTAGTTTGGATGCTTCAGGAGTGAACAACAGAAAATGTGGTCGCTCTAAATACGGAACAAAACGCCCTAAAGGCAAGTAACTAGGTTATAAGAAATGTCGAGAAGAAGAGTCGCAACAAAAAGAGAGATCATTCCTGATCCAAGATTTGGCAGTGTAATGCTGACTAAATTCATGAATATGATTATGGAAAGTGGCAAAAAATCAGTTGCCGAAGGTATCGTTTATGGTGCCTTGGATGCAATTGAAGCAAAAGGGCACAGTGAGCCGTTAGAAGTGTTGTCAAAAGCACTGGAGAATGTTCAGCCTAGAGTCGAGGTTAAATCTCGTCGTGTAGGTGGTGCAACTTATCAAGTTCCTGTTGAAGTGCGTCCTTCACGTCGTATGGCGTTAGCAATGCGATGGTTAATTGATGCGTCACGCAAAAGAAACGAAAGAAATATGTCTGCTAAATTAGCTGGCGAATTGATGGATGCTTTTGAAAGTAGAGGCTCGGCAGCTAAAAAGCGTGAAGATACCCATAGAATGGCAGAGGCTAATAAAGCATTCTCTCATTACCGTTGGTAATTGATATACACCAGTCCTGTCAGTAGCAGTGCGTAAAACTCCTATAGAGCATTATCGTAATATTGGTATCATGGCTCACATTGATGCGGGTAAAACCACAACAACAGAGCGCGTACTCTACTATACAGGCGTATCTCACAAAATAGGTGAGGTACATGATGGGGCAGCTATCATGGATTGGATGGCGCAGGAGCAAGAGAGGGGGATTACTATCACCTCTGCGGCAACTACCTGTTTTTGGAGCGGCATGGAAAAGCAATTTCCGCAGCATCGTATTAACATTATTGATACGCCTGGACACGTTGATTTTACCATTGAAGTTGAGCGTTCATTGCGTGTATTGGACGGAGCATGTGCTGTCTTTTGTGCTGTAGGTGGTGTCGAACCACAATCAGAAACAGTATGGCGACAGGCTGATAAATATCATGTGCCTAGATTGATATTTGTTAATAAGATGGATCGTTCGGGTGCTGATTTTTTAAGAGTTATTGGGCAGATTAAGGCTCGTTTAGGCGGTAATGCGATACCAATGCAAATGCCTATTGGAGCAGAAGATGGTTTTGAAGGAGTTGTTGATCTTGTCAAAATGAAAGCCATCTACTGGGATGAGTCCAATATGGGTATGACTTTTCAGGAAAAAGAGATTCCTGTGGATATGCAAGTGCTTTGTGAAACATGGCGTGAACTTATCGTTGAAGCTGCAGCGGAAGCAGATGAAAGATTAACGGAAAAATATCTTGAAGAAGGTGTTTTGACAGATGAAGAAATAAGATGGGGTATCCGAGTCCAGACGATATCTGGTCGAATAGTTCCAGCTTTTTGTGGTTCAGCTTTTAAAAACAAGGGTGTTCAGGCGATGCTGGATGCTATTATTGAGTATATGCCAGCACCAACTGACATTAAGGCAATCGCTGGTGTACTTGAAGGTGGTGAGACGGAAGCGCAACGTCATGCAGATGACAATGAACCTTTTTCAGCATTAGCTTTTAAGATAGTTTCCGATCCTTTTGGTACATTGACTTTTTTCAGGGTATATTCGGGTATGTTAAATTCTGGAGACAGTATTTACAACTCAGTGAAAATGAAAAGAGAGCGTGTTGGTCGTATTGTGCAAATGCACGCTAATAGCAGGGAAGAGATTAAATCAGTTTGTGCTGGCGACATTGCGGCGTTCATTGGTCTTAAAGATACTACCACGGGTGATACTCTGTGTGATGCTAAGGAGATTATTATTCTTGAGCGCATGGAGTTTCCCGATCCAGTTATTTCTGTTGCGGTAGAACCTAGAACTAAGGCTGATCAAGAAAAAATGAGTGTCGCTTTAGCTAAATTGGCACAAGAGGATCCTTCATTTCGTGTTCATACCGATGAAGAGTCAGGTCAAATAATTATTTCTGGAATGGGTGAGCTGCATTTGGAAATTATTGTTGATCGTATGAAAAGAGAGTTTAATGTTGGAGCTAATGTCGGTGCGCCGCAAGTAGCTTACAGAGAGACAATTCGTCAGTCAGTTGAGCAAGAAGGTAAGTTCATTAAACAATCAGGTGGTCGTGGACAATACGGTCATGTTTGGTTGAGAATTGAGCCGAAAGAAGCGGGGGCTGGTTACGAATTTGTAAATGAAATTGTTGGCGGAGTTGTTCCAAAGGAATATATACCAGCAGTGGATAAGGGGGTTCAAGAGCAGCTGAAAAGTGGTGTTCTTGCAGGCTACCCTGTTTTGGATGTAAAAGTTTCTTTATTTGACGGTTCTTATCACGATGTCGATTCGAACGAAATAGCTTTCAAAATTGCAGGTTCTATGTGCTTTCGAGAAGGCGCGAGGAAAGCAAATCCAGTGTTGCTTGAGCCGATAATGAAAGTTGAGGTTTCTACACCTGAAGAATATATGGGTGATGTTGTTGGTGATATTAACAGGCGACGTGGTATTATCCACGGTATGGATGATGCACCATCAGGTAAAATAGTTAGCTGCGAAGTGCCGTTGGCGGAAATGTTTGGTTATGCAACTGATTTGCGATCAGCAACGCAGGGGCGAGCTACATACAGTATGCAGTTTGAAAAATACAATGAAACACCTGCACATATCGCAGATGTAATCATTAAAAAATCTTCATAAAATTGAATAACACAAGGTATTAACTCATGGCCAAAGAAAAATTTTCACGCAATAAGCCTCACGTCAACGTCGGTACAATCGGTCACGTTGACCACGGCAAAACAACGCTAACAGCTGCATTGACAACTGTAATGGCAAAATTACACGGTGGTTCAGTTAAAGCGTTTGATCAAATCGATAACGCCCCTGAAGAAAGAGCGCGTGGTATTACGATTGCAACATCGCACGTTGAATATGAATCATCAAAACGCCATTATGCTCATGTTGATTGTCCTGGTCATGCTGATTATGTTAAAAACATGATTACAGGTGCCGCACAAATGGATGGAGCAATTTTGGTTTGTTCAGCTGCTGATGGTCCTATGCCACAAACTAGAGAACACATTCTGTTATCAAGACAGGTGGGAGTTCCTTACATCGTTGTATTCTTGAATAAAGCTGACATGGTTGACGATGAAGAGTTGATTGAGTTGGTGGAAATGGAGCTAAGAGAATTACTCGACATGTATGAATTTCCTGGTGATGACACACCAATTATCAAAGGTTCTGCTCTGTTAGCCTTACAAGGTGATCAAAGTGAAATTGGCGAGCCGTCAGTCATTAAGTTAGTTGAAGCGTTAGATACCTATATTCCACTACCAGAAAGAGCGGTAGACGGTGCATTTTTAATGCCTGTTGAAGATGTCTTCTCAATTTCTGGTCGCGGTACAGTAGTAACAGGTCGTATTGAACGCGGTATCATCAAGGTTGGTCAAGAAGTTGAAATTGTTGGTATTCGGAAAACAGTTGTTTCGACTGTTACGGGTGTCGAAATGTTCCGTAAATTACTAGACCAAGGTGAAGCAGGTGATAACGTTGGTTTGTTGTTAAGAGGAACTAAAAGAGACGACGTTGAGCGCGGTCAAGTATTGGCTAAAAAGGGTAGTATCAGTCCACATGCGTATTTTAACGCAGAAATTTACATTCTATCAAAAGATGAGGGTGGTCGTCATACGCCATTTTTCAACGGCTATCGTCCACAATTCTATTTTAGAACGACTGACGTGACTGGTGCTGTTGAGTTACCAGAAGGTGTTGAAATGGTAATGCCTGGTGATAACATCTCTGTGAAAGTTAAGTTGATTTCTCCTATTGCCATGGAAGATGGTCTACGTTTTGCAATTCGTGAAGGCGGTCGTACAGTTGGTGCGGGTGTTGTTGCGTCAATCATCGAGTAATCACTATTATGGCTAATCAAACTATCAGAATTCGATTGAAATCATTTGATCATAAATTAATTGATCAATCGGCTGGTGAGATAGTAGAAACAGCAAGAAGGACTGGTGCGCAAGTTAAAGGCCCTATCCCATTGCCTACTAAAAAAGAACGTTTTACGATTTTGATTTCTCCGCATGTCAATAAAGATGCGAGAGATCAATATGAATTGAGAACATATAAACGATTGCTGGATATCGTTGAGCCCACTGAAAAAACCGTAGATGCGCTGATGAAGTTAGATCTCGCAGCAGGCGTTGATGTTCAGATAAAGTTGAATTAAGAATAGAGGAATTGGCAGATGTCAATAGGTCTTATAGGTCGTAAATGTGGTATGACCAGAGTTTTTTGTGAAGATGGATCGTCAGTACCTGTGACTGTTCTCCAGATTGACTCAAATAGAGTTACTCAGGTTAAAAGTATTGAGGTAGATGGTTATCGTGCTGTTCAAGTGGCAGCGGGTGATAAAAAATCTTCAAGAGTCAATAAAGCAATGGCAGGTCACTATGCAGCGGCTAATGTGACAGCTGGACGTGGTCTTTGGGAATTTAGACTCGAAGATGGTGAAGGCACTGATTTATCTGCTGGTTCCCCATTACCGTTAGATATTTTTTCTGTAGGTCAAGTAATTGACGTTCAAGGTAAGAGTATCGGTAAAGGTTTTGCTGGTGGTATAAAACGTCACAATTTTAGTATGCAAGATGCTACTCATGGTAACTCACGTTCACATCGAGTATTGGGTTCTATCGGTATGAATCAAACGCCTGGACGTGTTTTTAAAGGCAAAAAAATGGAAGGTCACATGGGGGCGGAGAAAGTAACTGTTCAGAATTTGACAATCCATGCTATTGATACTGAAAGAAATTTAATTTTAGTGAAAGGCTCAGTGCCTGGAGCCAAAGGTGGTGATGTAGTTATTACTCCTGCCATGAAAATGCGAAATAAAGGTTAAACCATGGGTTTGCAAATACCTGCTTTAAATAAACAAGATACTGCTGGAATAGTTGATGTTAGTGAAACTGTTTTCGGTCAGTCATTTAACGAAACATTAGTTCACCAGTTAGTTGTCCGCTATATGGCGGGGGCGCGTGCTGGAACTAAAGCACAAAAAACACGCTCAGATGTCAGTGGTGGCGGTGCGAAGCCTTGGAGACAAAAAGGCACTGGTCGTGCAAGAGCTGGAACAACTCGTAGCCCGATTTGGCGTACAGGTGGTGTTGCTTTCGCAGCAAGACCTAGAAACTACGAACAAAAGCTGAACAAAAAAATGTTTCGCGTTGGTATTCGTTCAATTTTGTCTGAGTTATTGAGACAAGAGCGTTTAGTGGTAAGTAGCGATATTATCCCTACTACTGTAAAAACTAAAGAGCTGAATGCAAAATTAAAACTAATCGATGCTAAGCGCATATTAATTGTTGTTGATAGTGTGGATGAAAATCTAGCTTTAGCATCAAGAAATATTCCTTATGTAGAGGTAATCGAAGCAGCTAATTTAAGTCCCGTGCTATTGGTTGCAGCTGATAAAGTGATTGCGACACCAGCAGCATTGAAACAATTAGAGGAGCGATTAGCATGAGCGTAAATCAATATCAATTGTCAAATGTACTTGAGGCTCCAATTATTTCTGAAAAGAGTACGATTGTTGCTGAAAAGAATAAACAATTTGTTTTTAAGGTGCAAAAGCAAGCCACTAAAAAACAAGTTAAAAACGCGGTTGAGCAGATGTTTAAGGTTGAAGTCGATTCAGTTCGAGTTTTAAACGTTAAAGGAAAACAGAAAAGATTTGGTAAGTCATTAGGCCAGCGGTCTGATTGGAAAAAAGCTTATGTAAAACTTAAGTCTGGTCACGATATAGAATTCTCTGCTGCTTAATTTATAAAGCAAAAGATCAATAGGAAACGGTAGAAAGCATGGCGATTGTAAAATCAAAACCAACGTCACCAGGATCACGGTTTGTAATACGCATTAAAAATGATGAGTTGCATAAAGGCAAACCTTATTCTCCTTTGCTTGCTAAAAAAAGCAAGACTGGTGGTCGTAATAATCAGGGGCGTATCACAACACGTCATGTCGGTGGTGGTCATAAGCAACACTACCGTATTATTGATTTCAAACGAAATAAAACTGATATTCCAGCCGTTGTTGAACGCTTGGAATATGACCCAAACAGAACAGCCAATATTGCATTAATCCTGTTCAAAGATGGTGAGCGCAAATATATTATCGCTCCTAAGGGTCTTGCAGTTGGTCAAGAAATTATTTCATCTGACTCTGCACCTGTTAAACCAGGTAACTGTATGCCATTAAGAAATATTCCGATGGGTACAACAGTTCATTGCGTTGAACTAAAGCCTGGCAAAGGTGCGCAAGTCGCAAGAAGTGCAGGTACATCAGTACAGCTAGTCGCTAGAGATGGTGCACACGCAACAATTAGACTACGTTCAGGTGAAATGCGTAAAGTTATGGCAGATTGCCATGCAGTTATCGGTGAAGTATCGAATTCAGAGCATAACTTGATATCACTTGGTAAAGCAGGTGCGACAAGATGGCGAGGCGTTAGACCAACAGTTCGCGGTGTGGTCATGAACCCAGTTGACCATCCACACGGTGGTGGTGAAGGGCGTACCTCTGGTGGTAGACATCCCGTATCTCCTTGGGGTATGCCAACCAAAGGCTATAAAACAAGAAAAAACAAACGTACTGACAACATGATTGTTAGACGACGCAAGCAGAAATAGAGAGGACACACATGCCGCGTTCAATTAAAAAAGGTCCTTTTATTGATCACCATCTTCAGAAAAAAATTGAAGATGCAGTGAGTAGCAATAATAGGAAACCGATTAAAACATGGTCAAGACGATCAATGATTATTCCAGATATGCTGGGCTTAACTATCGCAATCCATAATGGACGGCTGCACATCCCCGTTCTCATTTCTGAGAATATGGTCGGGCATAAATTAGGTGAGTTTGCACCCACTCGTACATATAAAGGCCATGTGGCTGATAAGAAATCTAGGTAAGAGTGATGGAAATTTCAGCAAAATTAAACAATGCCCCACTGTCAGCGCAAAAAGCGCGTTTAGTTGGTGATCAAATTCGTGGCTTGCCCGTTGATAAGGCACTGAATATTTTAAAATTCAGCTCTAAAAAAGCAGCGGCTATCATAAAAAAAATTCTGGAGTCTGCGATTGCTAATGCCGAGCATAATGAAAGCGCGGATATTGACGAATTGAAAGTGTCTACCGTTTATGTCAATGAAGGGGCGACCATGAAAAGGTTTAAGGCAAGAGCTAAAGGGAATGCGAATCACATTCTTAAAAGAACCTGCCATATCACAATTAAAGTCGCAGAAATCGAGTAGGGGCATAAAATGGGTCAGAAGGTACATCCAATAGGCATACGCCTTGGTATCGTCAAGGATTGGAATTCAAGATGGTACGCAAATAGTCAGGATTATTCGGTATTCCTGCACCAAGATTTAACTGTTAGAGAGTTTATTAGGAAGAAATTGGCTCACGCATCCGTTAGTCGAATTCAAATTAATCGCCCTGCGAATAATGCACACATCACCATTCACACAGCCAGACCAGGTATCGTTATCGGTAAGAAGGGTGAGGATATTGAGGTATTGAAACAAGAAATATCTAAAATGATAGGTATTCCTGTGCAATTAAATGTTGAAGAAATTAGAAAGCCTGAGTTGGACGCGCTTCTAGTTGCTGAAGGTGTTGCTCAACAGCTTGAAAAACGTATTATGTATCGTCGTGCTATGAAACGTGCGGTGACTAACACCATGCGTTTGGGTGCTGAAGGCATTAAAATTAACGTTGGTGGTCGATTAAACGGTGCGGAAATCGCGCGTAGTGAATGGTATAGAGAAGGTCGAGTGCCTTTACATACTTTAAGAGCTGACATCGATTATGCAACCGCAGAGGCAAATACCACCTATGGAATTATCGGCATTAAGGTGTGGATATTCAAAGGTGAAGTATTCGATATGGATGCCCATATTGCGTCAATCAATTCTGAATCTAAGAAATAGTTGAAGGGATAAAAAGATGCTTCAGCCTAAAAGAACTAAATTCCGTAAGCAACATAAAGGCAGAAATAACGGTACTGCTGTTCGTGGTTCATCTGTTAGTTTTGGTGAGTATGGACTTAAGTCAATTAGTCGTGGTAGATTAACTGCCCGTCAGATTGAATCAGCTCGTCGAACTATTACTCGTCATGTCAAACGCGGCGGTAAGATTTGGATTAGAATTTTCCCAGATAAGCCAATTACTAAAAAACCTTTAGAAGTTCGTATGGGAAAAGGAAAAGGTAGTGTAGAATACTGGGTTGCTCAAATCAGACCAGGAACCATGTTGTATGAGATACAAGGTGTTTCTGAAGAATTGGCACGCGAGGCATTTACATTGGCTGCTGCTAAGCTGCCTTTGAAAACACTTTTTACCGTTCGGACAATAATGTAATGAAAGCAAGTGAATTACGCCAGAAATCAAAAGACGAGTTAGGAACGCTATTACTCGATTTATCGCGTGAGCGGTTTAATCTTAGAATGCAAAAAGGTACAGGTCAGCTATCTAAACCAGACCAAGTAAAAAAGGTCAGACGTGACGTGGCTCGTATCCAAACCATACTAAATGAAAAAGCGAGCGTGAAATGATGAGCGAGAACGTAACTAAAGTGCGGACAATCACAGGTCGTGTTGTCAGTAACAAAATGGATAAAACAATCACTGTTTTAGTCGAGCGAGTAGTAAAACATCCCGTTTACGGTAAATACATCAAACGTTCAACTAAAATGATGGCACACGATGAGCAAAATGTTTGTCAAGAAGGCGATGTGGTTGCTATTACTTCGTGCAGACCATTGTCCAAGCATAAAACCTTTAAACTGGTTTCAGTTTTAGAAAGTGCCAACAAATAGCACACCGCTATTTATATACAGATAACAGGAATAAATCATGATTCAGATGCAAACTAACCTTGACGTCGCCGACAATAGCGGTGCCAAAAGGGTCATGTGTATCAAAGTATTAGGGGGTTCGCATAGACGCTATGCTGGCATTGGTGACATTATCAAAGTCAGTATCAAAGATGCCATTCCTCGTGGAAGAGTAAAGAAAGGTGAAGTTTACAATGCGTTAGTAGTAAGAACTGCTAAAGGTGTGCGTAGACCAGACGGTTCTGTCATTCGTTTTGATGGTAACGCAGCCGTTATTCTTAACAACAATCTACAACCTTTAGGTACGCGTATTTTTGGGCCTGTAACACGCGAGTTAAGAGGAGAGAAATTTATGAAAATTATCTCTCTTGCTCCCGAAGTACTTTAAAATGGGGTTTGACGATGCAAAAAATTAGAAAAGGCGATGATGTTATCGTTCGTACTGGTAAAGACAAGGGTAAGAGCGGTAGAGTCACTAAAATTTTGAAGGATGATAAAGTTTTAGTCGAAGGCATCAATCAAGTTAAAAAGAACCAAAAACCAAACCCTAATGCTGGTGTTACAGGTGGAATTATCGTCAAGGATATGCCGATTGCTATTTCCAATATAGGTTTATACAACCCTGTAACAAAAAAAGCAGATCGTGTCGGCTTTAAATTTCTGGAAGATGGAAAAAAAGTCAGGTATTTTAAGTCAACAAATGAAGTTGTTGACGCGTAAGGTGAATCATGGCTAGATTAGAATCCGTATATAAAGAAACCATTCTTCCCGCATTGGTCGAGCAGTTTGGTTATAAGTCTGTGATGCAAGCACCTCGTATCACTAAAATAACCCTGAATATGGGTGTGGGTGGTGCGGTTGCAGACAAAAAAGTTTTGCAAGCTGCTGTTGGCGACATGGAAAAAATTTCTGGTCAAAAACCCGTTGTGACTTTGGCAAGAAAATCTATCGCGGGTTTTAAAATCCGTGACGATATGCCTATCGGATGCAAAGTAACTTTGCGTAGCGATAGAATGTATGAGTTTTTAGACCGTTTAATCAGTATTTCTATTCCGCGAATTCGCGACTTTAGAGGATTGAGTCCTAAAAGTTTTGATGGACGTGGTAACTATTCAATGGGCGTTAAGGAGCAAATCATATTTCCTGAAATTGATTATGATAAAATTGATACTTTGCGTGGCATGGATATTACAATTACCACAACAGCTCAAACCAACGAAGAAGGTTTAGCGTTGTTAAAGCTGTTTAACTTTCCATTTAAACACTAAAGGCGTTTCGACATGGCAAAAAAATCAATGATTGCGCGTGAAGATAAGCGCAAGAAGTTAGTAAAGAAATTTGACGTTAAACGTAAGGCTTTGAAAGAAGCGATCAGAAGTCCAAATACTTCATTTGAAGACAAGGAAGCTGCTCAATTACAACTGCAAAAATTACCAAGAGACTCAGGCGTAACAAGAGTACGCAACCGTTGTAATATAACGGGTCGTCCACATGGGTATTACCGCAAGTTCGGTCTTAGTCGTAACAAGCTAAGAGAAGCAACTATGCGCGGTGACGTACCTGGCGTAGTCAAAGCAAGTTGGTAATGGTTGGAGAATTAGAATGAGTATGACAGATCCAGTAGCAGATATGCTGACTCGTATTAGAAACGGTCAATCTGCTGGTAAAAAAAGTATTAAACAACCCTCGTCGAAATTGAAAGTATCAATTGCTCAGGTCTTGAAAGATGAAGGTTACATCACAGATTTCAGCACTGAAACAACAGGTAGTCACACTGAAATGACTGTCGAGTTGAAGTATTACAAAGGTGCGCCTGTAATCGAGAGCATAAAAAGAATTAGTAGACCTGGTTTGCGTATTTACAAATCTAAAGACGAATTACCAAAAGTGCTTGGTGGCTTGGGGATTGCTATTGTATCAACATCAAATGGTGTGATGACCGATAGAGCTGCGCGTGCCATTGGACACGGCGGCGAAGTTATCTGTACTGTTTGCTAACGTAGGCTAGAGATTTATGTCAAGAATTGCTAAAGCCCCAGTGAATATTCCCAGTGGTGTGGATATAAAACTAGAGGGTAACAATGTGATCGTAAAAGGTAGTAAAGGTCAGTTATCGTTTGATTTTAGTCCATCTGTTAGCATGGAGATTGCTGATAATGTAATTTCTATGCAGTGGGATAATGATGATAAAAATGCTACTGCTCAGGCAGGTACTGCAAGAGCAATCGTTAGCAACATGGTAACAGGTGTTTCTGCTGGATTTGAAAGAAAACTGACGCTGATTGGTGTCGGTTACAGAGCGCAAGCGAAAGACAACGTTCTTAGTTTATCACTCGGTTTTTCGCATCCTGTTGATTTTCAAGTGCCAGTTGGCGTTTCTATCGAAACACCGACTCAAACTGAAATAGTCATCAAAGGAAGTGATAAACAGCAAGTAGGACAGGTTGCTGCAAAAATCAGAGCCTATCGTCCGCCTGAACCATATAAAGGTAAAGGTGTTCGATACGCTGAAGAGCATGTTGTAAGAAAAGAAGCTAAGAAAAAGTAAGGTAACGTGATGGATAAGAAAAAATCTCGTATGAAGCGCGCATTAAAATTGCGTAGCCAAATTAAAAAAATAGGTGCAACACGGTTGTCAATTCACAAAACATCACAGCATATTTACGCTCAAGTGATTAGTAGTGATGGTACAACAACCTTAGCTAGTGCATCGACTACTCAAGCACAAGTGAGTGCGGCGTTAAAAAATACTAATAACATAGAGGCTGCAACTGAAGTAGGCAAGTGGATTGCTCAAAAAGCGATTGCTGCGGGTGTAACAGAAGTTGCCTTTGATCGTTCGGGCTTTAAATATCATGGTCGCGTTAAAGCATTAGCTGATGCTGCACGCGAAGCTGGTTTGAAATTTTAGGAGAATAAAATGGCTACAGCACCCGCCGCTCAAGGCAGTACTGACGGTTTACAAGAAAAATTGGTTAATGTAAGACGCGTGGCAAAAGTAGTAAAAGGTGGTAGAGTGTTCGGCTTTACTGCATTAACAGTGGTTGGTGACGGCGAAGGTCGAGTTGGCTACGGTGTTAGCAAAGCCCGCGAAGTGCCTATTGCTATTCAAAAGTCTTTAGAGCAAGCGCGTAAAAATATGCGTAAAGTCTCTTTAAAAGGCGACACTTTGCAGTACCCAATTATGAATACTACAGGCGCGGCAAAAGTTTATATGCAGCCCGCTTCTGAAGGTACAGGTATCATTGCTGGTGGAGCAATGAGAGCAGTATTTGAAGTAGTTGGTGTACATAACGTATTAGCAAAATGTATCG
Source organism: Methylococcales bacterium (assembly GCA_037133675.1). Classification (GTDB taxonomy): domain Bacteria; phylum Pseudomonadota; class Gammaproteobacteria; order Methylococcales; family Methylomonadaceae; genus UBA4132. The sequence continues at coordinate 5,968 of JBAXNR010000002.1, read as the reverse complement.
GTACTAACAATCCAATAAACGTAGTCAGAGCGACTATTAATGGATTGACAGGTATGCACAATGCTAATCAGATAGCCGCAAAACGTGGCTTATCAGTTGAACAGATTATTGGATAGTTACAATGGCTGGTACTAAATTAAGTGTTACGATGACAAAAAGCAAGTTTGGACGTTTACCACGTCATCAAGCCTGCTTAAAAGGCTTGGGGCTACGGAAAATCAACCAAACAGTTGAAGTCCTCAATACTGCTGAAAATAGAGGTATGATAAATAAAGTGTCATACATGCTAAAAGTCGAGGAAGTATAATGTTTTTAAATACCATCCAAGCAAGCGAAGGGTCTCGCAAAAAATCCAAACGCGTAGGACGCGGTATTGGTTGTACACTTGGCAAAACCTGTGGCAGAGGTCATAAAGGTCAGAAAGCTCGCAGTGGAGGCTTTCATAAAGTTGGTTTTGAAGGTGGACAAATGCCTTTGCAACGTAGATTGCCTAAAATTGGTTTCACATCACGCAAAAGTATGTATTCAGCTGAAGTTCGTTTAAGCGAACTGAATGGCTTAGTTGCTGAGGTAATTGATTTAAAAGTGTTGATTGCTGCGAATATTGTTCCAGCATTCACTAAGACAGCAAAAGTCATTAAATCAGGTGAAGTTAGTAAAGCAGTTACGCTGAAAGGCATCAAAGTGACTGGCGGAGCTAAAGAATCTATCGAAGCTGCTGGCGGCAAAGTAGAGGCGTAAGTGAGTACATCAAAAGCTCAAATGGCTAGCAAAGTGGGCGGTTCTTCAGAACTAAAGGCGCGGTTGCTTTTCGTTTTGGGGGCTTTTTTTGTTTACCGAGTAGGAGCTCATATTCCTGTTCCAGGAGTTGATCCTAAAGCACTTGCGATTATGTTTGAGCAGCAAAGTGGCTCTATCCTAGACATGTTTAATATGTTTTCGGGTGGTGCTTTAATGCGTTTAAGCTTATTTGCTCTTGGTATCATGCCCTATATTTCTGCATCAATTATTATGCAATTGATGACTGTTGTAATCCCTACAATGGAGCAGATGAAAAAAGAAGGCGAATCAGGACGACGTAAGATTTCTCAATTTACCCGTTATGGCACAGTGGTTTTAGCAACGATTCAGGCTATAGGTATTTCTGTTGCTTTGCAGAATCAAACAGCTGGTGGATTTTCTGTTGTTTTAAATCCAGGGGTAGGTTTTATCTTTATAACTACTATCACATTGGTTACGGGTACTATATTCTTAATGTGGTTAGGCGAGCAGGTGACTGAGCGCGGCATAGGCAATGGTATTTCGATGATTATCTTTGCTGGTATCGTTTCTGGTTTACCTAAAGCAGTTGGTAGTACATTGGAACTGGCTAGAACAGGAGAAATGAATGGTGGATTTATCATTCTGTTATTCCTACTGTCTATCTCAGTGACTGCTTTGGTGGTTTTTGTCGAAAGAGGACAAAGAAGAATACTCATCAACTACCCAAAAAGACAACAAGGTCGCAAGTTGTATGCGGGACAAAGTAGTTTTTTACCATTAAAGCTTAATATGGCGGGCGTTATCCCTCCTATTTTTGCATCAAGTATTATCTTATTTCCAGCGACTATAGCAGGTTGGTTTAGTAATACAGAGGGATTATCTTGGCTTCAGGATGTAGCAACCAAGTTATCACCTGGGCAACCTATTTATGTTATGTTTTACGCAACTGCTATTATATTCTTTTGTTTTTTCTATACTGCATTGGTATTTAATTCAAAAGAAACAGCTGAAAATTTAAAAAAATCTGGTGCATTTTTACCAGGTATTAGACCAGGTATTCAAACCAGTGCTTACATTGACAAAGTAATGACTCGATTGACCTTAATTGGTGCTTTCTATATTACTCTAGTTTGTTTGCTACCTGAGTTTTTAATAGTATATTGGAATGTTCCTTTCTATTTTGGAGGAACATCTTTATTGATTATTGTTGTCGTCGTCATGGATTTTATTTCGCAGTTGCAAACCCATGTAATGTCTCAACAATATGAAGGCTTAATGAAAAAAGCCAATCTGAAAAAATAATTTAGGAGTTAGCTGTGAAGGTTCGTGCTTCGGTTAAAACAATTTGTAGAAATTGTAAAATTGTAAAAAGAAATGGTGTTGTTAGAGTCATCTGTGTTGATGGACGACATAAACAACGTCAAGGCTAGAATTTGTTGTGCCAAGATTAGTGTAATGCTATAATCTGGCACTTAACTTTAGAATACTACTCAGGGGAGTATCTGGATGGCACGTATTGCCGGGATAAATGTACCAGATCATAAACATGCGGTCATAGCGTTGACTGCAATTTATGGTGTAGGTCGTCAAACAGCAAGTGAAATTTGCGTTGAGGTGGGTATAGCACCTTCCATAAAAATAAAAGAACTGACAGAAGAGCAATTGGATGCTATTCGTAGTGTGGTTTCAAAGATGACCGTGGAAGGTGATCTGCGCCGTGAAGTTTCTATGAATATTAAGCGTTTGATGGACTTAGGTTGCTATCGCGGAATAAGACATCGCCGTGGTTTACCTTTGAGAGGGCAAAGAACAAGAACAAACGCTCGTACTCGAAAAGGTCCGCGTAAACCGATCAGAAAATAAGTATTCCTTTAAGAGATAAAAAGTAATGGCTAGTCCCAATCGCGCTAGAAAACGTATCAAAAAAGAAGTTGCCGATGGTATCGTGCATGTTCATGCTTCTTTCAATAACACCATCATCACGATTACAGATAGAAAGGGTAATGCTCTTTCTTGGGCAACATCAGGCGGCTCAGGCTTCCGTGGCTCACGAAAAAGTACCCCATTTGCTGCACAGGTTGCTGCTGAAAAAGCAGGTATTGTTGCACAAGAATTCGGCATGAAAAATCTTGATGTTATGATCAAAGGACCTGGTCCTGGTCGTGAGTCCGCAGTGCGTTCTTTGAATAACTTAGGATTTAAAATTAACAATATTGTTGACGTAACACCCATTCCTCATAATGGTTGCCGTCCACCTAAGAAACGCCGCGTTTAGAAATCTGGAGTTGTATTATGGCAAGATATCTTGGACCTACCTGTAAATTAAGTCGAAGAGAAGGGACTGACCTGTTTTTAAAAAGCAGAGGAAAGTCTTTAGAAGGTAAATGTAAATTAGATCAGAGACCTGGTCAACATGGCACTAAACGTGCACGAAGTTCTGATTACGCAACGCAGTTAAGAGCAAAACAACGCTTGCGCAGAATCTACGGTATTTTAGAAAAGCAATTCAGAAATTACTACAAATCCGCTGATATGAAAAAAGGTGCGACAGGTGAGAACTTGTTGAATTTGCTCGAATCAAGATTGGATAACGTGGTTTATCGTATGGGTTTTGCTTGTACTAGAGCCGAAGCACGTCAATTGGTTTCTCATAAATCCATTCAAGTAAATGGCTCATTGATTAACGTACCTTCTTATCAGGTTGCACCTGGTGACGTATTGTCCGTTAGAGAAAAAGCAAAAAAACAACAAAGAATCGTTGACGCATTAGCAGTTACTGAGCAATATGGATTTCCTGCTTGGGTTGAAGTCGATGCAAAAGCAATGTCTGGCACATTTAGTTCTTTACCAGATCGTGTTGATTTAGGTAGTGATATTAATGAGCAGCTAGTTGTTGAGCTTTACTCTAAATAATCGTAGTTTCGAGGGATATAAATGCAGAATTCTATTTCTGGCTTATTAAAGCCTCGATTAGTTGAGGTTGTAAGCAAGACACCTAATCATTCTAAGATAGTGATTGAACCACTAGAGCGTGGTTTTGGTCATTCTCTGGGTAATGCGTTAAGACGTGTGTTGCTGTCTACCATTCCTGGTTGTGCAGTCACTGATGTGGAAATTGAAGGCGTTCTTCATGAGTACACTACCATAGAAGGTGTTCAGGAAGATGTCATTGATATTTTACTGAACCTCAAAAAATTGGCAATCATACTTTATTCAAAAGATGAAGTTGAATTGACACTGAGTAAAACAGGTGCAGGTTGCGTTACAGCAGGTGATATTACCCTGCCTCATGATGTTGAAATAGTTAACCCAGAGTTGGTCATTGCCAATTTGACCCAAGCTGGTGTTTTAAATATGAAGATCAGAGTGCGTCGTGGTAGAGGTTACGAGCCAGTCAGTGTTCGCAAATTAAATGCTGAACACAGTTTGGTAGCGGGTGCGTTACAGTTAGACGCTTCCTATAGCCCTGTTATCAAAGTGGCATATCAAGTTGAAAGCACACGAGTTGAGCAACGTACCAACCTAGATAAGTTGATTATTGAACTGGAAACTAATGGAACTATTGATCCAGAAGAAACCATTAAACTTGCCGCAACTATACTTCATGATCAATTATCTGTTTTTGTCGATTTTGAAAAAGTCAACGAACAGCTTGAAGATGAAAAAGTAGAAATTGAAGAAGTATTCGAACCTGTTTTACTTCGTCCAGTTGATGATCTTGAATTAACCGTACGTTCTGCTAATTGTTTGAAAGCCGAAAATATTTTCTATATTGGTGATTTAATTCAACGTACTGAAGTTGAATTATTAAAAACTCCCAATCTTGGCAAAAAATCTTTAACAGAAATAAAAGACATTCTTGCTTTAAAAGGTTTATCTCTGGGTATGCGCTTAGAAAATTGGCCGCCTGAAAACCTTGCAGATCAAACTCATACAGCAACACACTAACATTAGGTCTTCTTACAATGAGACACCGTAAATCTGGTAGAAAATTTAATATGAATAGCAGCCACCGTAAGGCTCTATTCAGTAATATGGCAAGTTCACTGTTTAAACATGAACTTATCAAAACGACTTTGCCCAAAGCTAAAGAATTAAGAAGCTTTGCCGAGCCGTTAATCACTTTGTCCAAAGAAGACAACGTCGCTAAAAGACGTTTAGCTTTTGCTAGACTTCGTGATCGTGAAGTAGTGACCAAGTTATTCAATGTGCTAGGTCCGCGTTATAAAAATAGAGCGGGTGGCTATTTGCGTATTATGAAATGTGGATTTAGATCAGGTGATGATGCGCCGATGGCTTATGTTGAGCTAGTTGATAGACCTGAAGCCAGCGCGGAATAATTTCTACGCAAGCCGAATAAAAAAAGCCAGTTTATCTGGCTTTTTTTATTCCTTGTAGAAAATTATTGAGTGGTGCATTACGTTATCGCTAATGTACCCAACACGCGGCACATTTAAATATTTGATTCCTGCTATCATTGAGTTGCAACGTGGACACATAAGTAATTCGCCTAAAGACTCATACTGAAAAATTGATTTTGCCTGCTGTTCAAAACAATTTGTACAAAGTTTACTCGCAGATTGAAAAGAACCATCATAGTTCTTTTCAATATAAGCGAAAACTCCAGAAGCAATCTCTTTAAGCACATAACTTTCTTTTTCTATATTCCAATCTTTAAACCGTGTAAATTCTTTTTCCAGTTCTTGAATTTTTGCTAAAAGCAAATCCTGTTCCCTTTGATTAGAAAGAACCTTATCTTGTGCTGATATAATTTCCCGTTGAAGTTCAATAACCTTGCTATTTATTTTAATATCAAAAGTTAAAACCTCCGACTTTAGTCGGACAGATTTCATCACCAATTCTCTACTTGGAGTAGAATTTTCACAATAGTAGGAGGTTAAGATGGAATATCGTTACGGCAGCCATACGGTCTTTAGTACCACTTTGTTTGGGTAACGAAATACCGTTATCCCGTATTAAGAGGTGAAATAGCTGAACGGGTTAGAGAATTGGTAAAACAAACTTGTCAGGCATTTGAGAGTCGCATAGTAACAGGAGTGGAGTGGTCAGCAAAGATCATGTTCACATCCTTGTTTCAGCCCAGCCGAGCCTTACGCCAAGCGAAATAATGAGGCGCATCAAAGGACGGACTGCTATAGCTAACCGCCAATAAAATGATCATTAAAAGCACTGTTTGAAAAGCTCA
>JBAXNR010000001.1:0-108470 GCA_037133675.1 Methylococcales bacterium | reverse complement strand
CAGAATGACGGGTTTGATTGTACAGTATCTAAAAATGAATATTTTGCTTGGAGTGGGTAGTGGGTCAAATCTGTGATTAAGTTTATCGTATTTGTCGTATGTATAAAACACGTCATTCCAGCAGGGATGCTGGAATGACGATGGATAAATTGACTTTTTGCTAACAAATTACATGACACTATCACTTATGCCCCCTTACGCGTTAAGATACATAAAAACTTTTGTTTAGGAGCTTATGCAAACATGAATAAAATTAAACTACTTTATGTAGAAAATGTAATCACTCGAAAAACAACACCCGTTCAACAGAAATTAACATTTTTTATGCAGGTAGAGAATATTAGTTATGCTAAACGAATTGATGTTATCTGGGCGGGTGAAGAGGGTATTTGGCAAGTGCTACCTGCTGAATATCACAGTATGTTGGGACATGATAAAGAATATTGGTCTGCAAGCATTACCTTTACCTTAACGGAAACAAAATTACTTGCGGGTAATATTAAGTTTAGTTTGCGTTATCAGGTGTTAAATAAAGAGTATTTGGATAATAATCATAAACATAATTATTTTAGCGCGGCAGATTCTGGTATTAGATTAGCTAATAATCAACTTATACAAAATATTGGTTTTCCTAGTTGTTTGCATGACAATCAGGAAACAATTTCTATATCTGCTGCTGTACACCGATCTTTTAATGCAACCAACGTTATCATTCATTGGACAACGGATAATTGGAAAACCATCACAAAAACACCTTGTCAATTTAAAAATAATTATTGGGATACTGCGTTATCAAGTAATGCTAGAAATCCAAATCAATACGGTGTTCAACTCTGGACAGCAAGTATTAATGACAGTAATTTAGGTAAATTACAGTATATTATAAGTTGTGAAAATAAGCGGCAGAAAATAATATGGGAAAATAATGGAGGTTATAATTATTCATTTCCACAACAGCAGTTAAAAATTTTGATATTAAACTTGCATTGCTACCAAGAAGAAAATCAGGATGATAAATTCACTAAAATTGCTAAAACAATTAATGAATTAGAAATTGATATTATTTGTTTACAGGAAGCCGCTGAATATTGGCGTGATGGTGAAGGCGATTGGGAATCTAATGCCGCAAAAATTATCAATGACCGCCTAACAAAGCCATTTTATATTCATTATGACTGGTCGCATTTAGGCTTTGCTAAATATAGAGAAGGAGTGGCTATTTTAAGTCGTTATCCTTTATCTCGTCAAGAAGCCCAATATGTATCAGATAGCCATGACGAATACTGTATTGATTCTAGGAAAGTGGTAAAAGCACGCATTGATGTTCCGTGCGTTGGATTTATTAATGTGTTTTCTGCGCATTTAAGTTGGATGGAAGGTGGTTTTAAGGAACAATTTCAACGATTACAACAATGGGCTGACAGTAATAATAGTGATGATATTAAAGCAACCTTGTTATGCGGCGATTTTAATATTACAGCGGGTACAGAAGGTTATGGATTTGTGATTGATTCAAATGAATATGAAGATCAGTATTTAGCGGTTAATGAACACGGTATATTTGATCAAATTTTCAGAGTTAATGATGCACACTGGCAAGACTTATTAGCCGATGATTACCGAATTGACTATATTTTTATGAAAAAAAATAGCCAATTAAAGGCAGTCTCCGCAAAAGTTATTTTTACCGATCAAGAGTACGGGCGAGTATCAGATCATTTTGGTTACTTAATGACGTTTGAATCTGTTTGAGCTTGAAAAATAATAATAAAAGGTGGCGATATGGAACAAATAGCTGAAAATTATGCTAAACCAGTACATGGTGAATTAGGACGTTCATTTGCAAGAACAAATGACTTTAATCATAATTTTTTTCTGCGCTGGGGGAAAATAGACTTTGAAGTGTTTCATGGTAATCAGATTAATCTAAAAGTTATTTTAAAAGTTTATCGTAACCATAATATTTGTGAAACCTATATTGTTGATACTGATGCGTATGACGTTAAATGGAATCATCATAAACGCAAGACTAGAGATTTTTATATACATCCTGTTTCTAATTCCTTTGGTCAAATAACATGTGTAAAGTTTTCCTTTATTATCCATAAAGATGATCACTCAATTCCATCACAAAAAGAATATATCTTTATGGATTGGGGACAATTACATAGTGATTCAGACTCACATCAATACAGAGAGATAAACAGCCAGCATTCAACTCCTAATCATTATCGAACCTATGAGCTAAACGCTCATGAATTGCAAAGTGATGTTGATTGGATTAACCATCATTTTGACTCCTTACAATTGTTTCCTAAATTCACCAAAGGGCAACCGTATCATCCTTATCATCCTAAAAGTTATATTCATGAAATGATAGATAAGGTGACGCACTGTAAACGAGAGAATCCTGATAGATTATGTACGATTAAGGTTAGTGTAGATTGTATTGATGATGCGGATTTTACCAGCCATTTGATTCATGCAAGTAAACAAGGCGTATGGGTACAATGTATTGTTGATTGGCGAAAAATGACCCTCACCAATAGCGACAATTATGCACGTTTAAAACGTGCAGGGGTTGAATTACTTGGTGTTGTTTGTACACCCGTTCATCATTTGATTGAAGTCGATCCAGATATGCACACTAAGTTCATTATTTTTAATGATGAGGACTGCATCCTAGGCTCGTTTAATATTACTTTTGATCGCTGGGGATCAAATTGGGAATCAGGCATGACCTTTCATTCCAAAGGTGTCGCTCGATTACTCAATAATATTTTTCAAAGCCAACGCGGAGGAGTTATTCAAAAGTATGGAATAGATCCTTTTAGTCAATTTAATTTACTGTATACTTTTGGCAGACATGTCATGAGCAATGGTGAAAGTTATCTTCCCCACCATGCTATTCTGGCTGAAATTAATCGCGCTAAACATTCAATTAAAGTTAGTTTATTTTTGATTGGCGATTTATTAGGTAAATATAATGAAAGTGTGATTTGTGCCTTAATTAATGCTAAAAATAGAGGTGTCTATGTACATATTTTATTTAATGGACATTTAGCCAGACAAGGAAGAATTGGCATTGAACGCACAATGGAAGAAGAGTTAAATAGACCGCTATTACCAGTTATTGAGCGATTAAAATCATCGGGCATAAAAGTGGGACTCGTGTATGGACAAGATGATCATTCAGTGCCGTATTCGCCTATTCATTCTAAATACTGCATTATTGATGACTATATCGTCATCGATGGCAGTTTCAATTGGTATAACACCTCGGTTTTTTCACATGATTTAATCGTTATTGCCGCAAACCGTGAAGTTGCAAAACCTTATCTCTATGAATTTGAACGCATACAGCAAGTATTTAGGATTTATTAATATTCAACATCCAAGCAAAGTAGGCGCGAATTAAGGCTCTTCCCGATTTCGCGTGGTAGGTACTGTAGTATATAGGTGCTAGCCTGACAATACACGTCTTCACCCATCATAAAAAAGCCCAGCCATGCACCTACAAATACCCTTATTCCCGCCCCACAAAAAGCCACTATTCAGCGGGTTTGCGAAGGGTATAGCAACGCAGTTTATGAAACATTGCCTAACGTTATTGTGATTGTTGACCAATTTCATGTCGCTAAAAATTACCGTGCTTGCGCGGATAAGGCAAAAAAAGCAGCCATGCACGCACTGAAAAAAACCTTATCTGACCAAGACACTGCCGAACTTAAAGCATTTCGAAAACGCTGGCAAGACTTAACGATGTAAGAACAAATCATCCTGTTGACCCTGTTCCGTCATGCACCCGCACTCAAGGACGTTTATATCTTTAAGCTAGAGTGTCTGAAGACAAAACACAAAACCAATCATTTCACCTTGCGAACAAAGCCATTCATCAAAGCAACTCAACAGGCTTTTGCTGAGTTGCAATGTTTAAGGGCTGTGTAAAGTAATTAATTACATTGACTAATAGAACTGATTCTCGGTCTAAAAACGCGAACAATTCGTATTTTTAAATATACAAATTCCACATATAAAATAATTTATTTATATTTTCATTATATTTCAATTGGTTAGCGATTTTTTTTTTTCGATAAAAAAAACAAAATCGTATGATCGTTCTATTGTTGCCTTGTGGTTATTGTTGTTAAACTGTATCCAGATTTTCAGTGCGGTATTCGTTTTTCAAAATTGATGTATACCGCTATCAAAATTAGAGACGTTTGAAGCGTTCAGAATTAGAGAGTAAAGGCTAAACCTAAACGTAAGTTAGGGGCGGAAAGTTACGAATCCAAATTGTTTGGAAAGTCGAACTGCCGAGGTAGTGGCTCGTTAACGTCACAACAGGTGCTTTTAAAGCATTAAATTTTACCTAATTTTTAGGAGATGTATCATGTCGAGAATTAATCATGCCTCAGACACGATTGAAATTGTGACCGTTAACAACAAAACATCTGGCTTTAAAGTCAGAGCAACCTCAAGTTTGGCTATGGCAATAGCGGCTACATTATCTGGCTATTTGATTTCTGCTACGCCCGTACAGGCGGCAGTCAATATTCCAACAGATAGCACACCCAGTCCATTATGTATTGGTGGTGCTTGTGCGACAGAATTTACTGCCAAGATGTTGATGTTTGAAGAATTTGGCACTAAAGATATTGCAAGTGCTACTTCTTCAATGTCTACACACAGTGGTTTTACAACCACCGACTGTTTTGGTAATGTCGATGGTCCTGCGCTGGATAAGTTTCTGAGCGAAGACTTGACTTCCATTCCTAGCCGTAGATCAGATGTAGATGATGCAGGAAATGCTAAGAACGAGCATAATTATTGGGAAGACAAAGTAAAAAGCTGTATTCCTACAACAGTCAGTCTTCCTTCTATGCCATTGGATGGTCGTCCAAACGGTGAAGATTTTGCTCACCAACGTTGGTCTGAATTCCCTACCCAAGTTGCATTTCAATCTGCTCAAGCAGGTGGGCGTGTCAACGGTGGTTTGCGTGATAAAAGACAGCTACATGGCTACAAAAAAGGCAGCGAGTTCGGTCCTAATGGCTTATATTACATGGACGCTAACGGCGACGGTATTCCAGGTACTGAAGGTATCCAGATTAAGATACATCCTAACTTACCAACTCAAAAACCTCAGTCAGTCTGGACATTTGACGGTACATTACCGCCTAAACTGTTGATGGCGAAATACGGTGAAGCGGTTTTATTCCGTCACTATAACGCACTGCCTCTTGACCCAGGTTCAAACGGCGGTTTTGGTAAAAACACCATCAGCACCCACGAACATAACGGTCATAATCCAGCAGAAAGTGATGGTTTCGCCCACGCCTATATTTATCCAGGTCAGTTCTATGATTACCATTGGCCGATGGTGTTAGCTGGACATGACAGTATTAATACCACTGCAACTGATTATAGAACGGGTACGCCAGATGGTAACGGCGGCATCAAATATGTTCGTGGCGACTGGCACGAAACCATGAGTACCCATTGGTTTCATGACCACATGCTGGATTACACCGCGCAAAACGTCTACAAAGGCAACGCGGCGATGATGAACTATTACAGTGCATTAGATCGTGGTAGAGAGCCTAAATCAGCGGATGAAGCAGCTGGTAGTGCAGCAACTTCTGGTTACGGTTGTAATTATGCCGCAGGCAGCACGGTAGCTAGCTCTATTAACCCAGGTCCTAATAATGTCAACCTGTGTTTACCCAGTGGTTCAGGCATGGATTGGGGTAACCGCGATTATGACGTGAACTTAGTGGTTGCCGACAAAGCATGGGACAACACAGGGCAGCTTAAATTTAACATCTTTAACACTGATGGTTTCTTGGGTGATCGTGCAACGGTTAACTGGGAATACAAACCTTTCTTGGATGTTCGTTCACGTCGTTACCGTTTCCGTATCCTGAACGGCAGTGTGTCACGTTTCTTCAAGTTAGCACTGGTTCGTGAAAGAGCATTAACTGATGCGCAATGTGTGACTGCCGCTAAAACTAACACTGGCGTTTCTGGTTCAACAATCGTAGCTCCTGCAAGACCAGCAACAACCATAACACCTGCGGAATCCAAAAAGTGTTATGAAAAAATTACTTACCACATGGTCGCTAACGATGGAAACATCATGCAACATGCGGTACCGTTCCCCAACGCAGCATCGCTGGATGCCTTACCTGAGCAATCTATTGCTGAACGTTTTGACATTGTCGTAGACTTCGGAGGAATGCCAGCAGGGACAAAACTGTATATGGTGAACATCCTTGAACATACCACGGGTGCAGGTCCTGCTCGATACCTGCCTTTAGCAGATGTGTTAGGTACCAAGTATAAAAACGATGGTATCAATGGTGATCCTGTTGTCGGTAAAATCATGGAATTCCGTGTACAAAACTACACAGGTACTGATTTCAGTATGAAACCAGCGGATTATGTTGAAGGCAAAAAACAAATGATTCCGTTGAACAGACCAACACAAACGGAATTAAAAGCAGCGACTCAAAGAACTTTTAACTTTGGTAAAAAAGCCGTTGCCGATACTCAACCTTGGACAATCGAAACTGATAGTACGGGTGTTGCTTTAAACGCTGACCCACACAGAATTTCAGCCGCACCTACTACAGGTCAAACTGAAATCTGGCATATCAAAGGTGGTACAGGTGGCTGGAGTCATCCCGTACACGTTCACTTTGAAGAAGGTCAGATCCTGTATCGTAACGGTGTCGCGCCTCCAATCTGGGAAAAATATGCGCGTAAAGACGTATACCGTATAGGTGCATTGGCTGATACGGGTGGTAGTGTGGATGTTGCGATTCGTTTCAGAGAGTTTGCAGGTACTTATGTAGAACATTGCCACAACACACAACATGAAGACAAAGCCATGTTATTACGTTGGGACTTACAAAATCCTGGACAAACGCAAGCCATCAACACACCAATGCCAGATTGGGACGGTGTTAAATATGATCCAAGTACCTATTTATCAACTGCCAAATTTGGTGATGCTGCTGCAAAGAAAAAGTTTGTCTTACCATCAGGTTTATTACCCTAAATAAACTTTTGAGAGTACGCTGGGATGTAGCGATAGCGAAATCTCAGCAATCAATATCTAAAACTGGGCGAGGTATTTACCTCGCCCAGTTACGTTAAACTCCAACGAAATACCCATCCAAAATTTGTAATAGCACGAATACCACATTACACTGTCTGAAATAGTTTCACCTTACCTAATCATAGAGAGCAATAATGAAAGCACATCGCGTAGCTAATTATTTGAGAAAATTGTTTTGTTGCAATGTATTCATCGGAGCTATGTTGATGCTAGGCAGTAACCTAGCATGGGCTGCGCCTGAAAATTCACCGTGGGGAAAAGATTACTTCCCTAACATTGAGTTAGTCGATCAAGATGGTAGAAAACTGCATTTTTATGATGACCTTGTTAAAGATAAAGTGGTCGTCATCGATTTTATCTTTACCCATTGTGGCGATACCTGTCCAGCCCAGACAGCCAGTTTAACCAAAGTGTATAAGTTATTAGCAGACCGTATGGGCAAAGATATTTTCTTTTATTCCATTAGTATTGATCCCAAACACGATACGCCCAAAGTCCTCAAAGAATATGCAGAAAAGTTTAATGCAGGTGCTGGTTGGCTTTTTTTGACGGGAAAAACAGACGATGTCACCTTGTTAAGACAAAAATTAGGCTTATACAGAACGGGTATTGATGCTGCCAAACTCAACGAACATAAAACCAGTTTTATGATAGGTAATGATGCTACAGGGCAATGGATAAAACGCTCTCCATTTGATAAACCCCAAGTATTGGCTGGATTAATCGGGCGTTCTATCAGTAGATCACCCGATGATAAAAAAGAAAATCTGGCAGATTATTCAGAATCGACAGTCATCCCAAAACTCAGCAAAGGTGAAGACCTGTTTCGCTCACGTTGTGAGTCTTGTCACAGTCTAGGTACTGAAGACGGTATTGGTCCTGGATTGCTCAATGTTACTGAGCGGCGTGATAGAGCATGGCTTGCTCGTTGGATTAAGACCCCTGATAAGTTACTTGCCAAAAAAGATCCTATTGCAATGGCTTTGCTCAAGCAATATAAACAAGTATTAATGCCTAACTTCAGACTCAACGATACTGAGGTAGAAGCACTCCTTATATATATGGAAACTAGCAGTAAAGCCGCTCAGCCAGATGACTCAAAAGCACGCGTGAAATAGGTGTACTGTGTGCTATCGGTGCCAGTTCATTGCCAATTTAAAACGGTTGTATGTGCATCAGGTTGTTTTGCAGGGCAGCCCCACGCCAGCGTTCAAAATATCTGCCGCATCTCATCAATAGGCTGAGCCGCACAGCGTGGAGCTATATTCAGTTTCATGCAAAACTTAAGGAATGTCAACGCTTCAAAAGTGGCTGACGAGAATGGCGAGCCTTTGGTGGTTTATCATGGTAATAATCACCCGCACTAATCAAAAATTACTTCGTCGTTTCACAGCCTTCATCTTTAAACCAATAAGGTGTTTTCTTTTTCCAGTCGCTAGTTCCAAAACGGTCTTTCAAAATATCAAATGCTGTTTTGGAAACTTTGGCGGTGTCGCAATTTTGACAGCCATAACGCGTGGATTTTACCGCTAGGGCTAAGGCTTCGGGTAGGCGTTTTTCTTTAGGAGCGAATTCTGCCCATTCGCTGGTTTTTGCGGCTAAAAAGTTAGAACCACTGGCGGCTAATTTGTTGATTTTGGCGTTTTCGTCTTTTGCTAGTGCAAGCTGTTCTGTGCTTAAAAACGTGGGAGCTTTGACGGAAGCATCGGCATTACTCCGATTGGAATCATTGTTGTAAACGGTGTATTCATTGGTACTGCACCACCAGTTATCACGATAATTTTCAATCTCGTTAAACGTAGCTTGCCGCCCTGTGCCTTGTTCAACTAAAGGACGCATAGCTGGATTTTTGAGCATAATAAAAACGGCTTCGTAGCTTTTGGTTTTGCCGTCTTTTGCTTTGCTGTATGCGGGTATTTGGTCTTTTAATTCAGGAATCAGCTTTGCTAATTCGGGCGCGAGTTGTTGGGCAATTTGTTCTTCATTTAATAAAACAGCGCGTACCCACGCTGATAAAACCACGCGACTTCGTAAAGTATCGGGTAAATCAGAGTGCAGTGCGAGTTGTGTTAATACCGTTAAGGGCAGTTGGGTGTTCATAATACGAGCGGCATCGGCATCAAACATAGTACGTTTAGCCCACGCCCGTTCGTTTTTGTTGTAATCTTCTTCGCCCGCTTTAGCTGGGGTATTAACATCGACTAGCAGAAATTCGCTTTCATTGTATGCAAAGACCACGGCATGGCGTTGGGAAAATTTAACAAATTCAGCCAAGTCTTGCGCTAAGGTTAAGCGTTCAGATAACAGTTGATTGATTGTAGAGGCGTTTATCGATGCTGAATTATTTAAAACTAGGTCTAAGGTTTTTCTTGCTTCATCGGTTTGTCCTAGTGCGATTTGTAAGCGCACGGCGTGATAAGTGGCAGTTAAAAATGCGGCTGAGTTTTTATCAAGGTTTTTACTGGCGGCAATAAGAGTAGCCGCTTCGGGTGATTCTGCATTGGCTTTCATTAAGCTGGCGATTAACCACGCGGTATTTTTGGTGGCTTGCCATTTTTCAAGTGCGTGCGGGTAAGCGTCTTTTTCTTTGGATTGTACGGTGAATATCCAATCGGTTAGTTCATTGATTTTGCGATATTTGGTATTGCTTGTTTGTGCAGCGGCTTTTTCTGTATCAGAAGCCTCTTCAATAATAGCGGCTTGATCCAGCAAACGACGGTAATCGGTGACATCTTGAAACAAAGTCGAATTTTCGTTGGTATCACTTAGTTTTTTGGCTAGATTATCGTGCAAAGTTTCGGGGTGTAGACGAAACTGAATAAGATTTAGCAGTTGTTTTGCCGCGCCATGAACACTGGCTAAACTGGAATCCGCTACGATGCTGTTAAGTTGGTCTTCGGCTTCTTTGTAATAGGCAAGCATTTTGTCGCGTTGCGCCTCATCCTCAGAAATGGCACTGGCTTGACGAATGGCAATTCTAGCCAATAAATAAGCCGATAAATCACGCCACGGTGACGCGGTATTTTTAGCAATTTGTTCAAAGCCTATTTTGGCTTCATCATATTGAGTGGCATAAAAATGTGCAGCGGCGATTTGATACTCACGGTCAGCTTTTAACCAATCGGGGGCATTCGCTGTCACTGCGCTAGGCATTTCTTTGGTTTCTGAACAGTTGGCAAATACTTGATCTTGTCCGCTTAGCCAGTCTTTTATAGCGGCATCATCGGCTTTGATTTTTTCTAACCGTGCATTGATGGTTTTAGTGGCATTATCAAATGCACCAGCGGTACAGTTGAAAAAGGAGCTATAGCTTTCTGGGTTGGTTCTATCGGTATAAATTTTCGGTTCTGCTTCATTGCTCGATACTTTTTTACGCGCCGCTATCCAATTATTGATTGCCGTATTTTTGCTGTCTTCATTCGCATCAGTATTTTCATATTCTGCTCGCCAATTACGCACTAAATCAGCTTGTTCTTTATCAGAAAATGGCTGGTTATTAAATGCTCGATAAGCCACAAATAAGGCAGAACGGTTAAGCGTTGGATGAATAATGCCAACATTGCCCTTGGCATAATTTTCAAATTGTTCGGGTCGAGTATCCATTGCAAACACAGGCAGCACAAAACTAGGTCCACAGGCTAATGCAGGCGGTGAACTGAGTGCGAATAAAGAACAGGTTAAAAGTGAGATGGACAAAACATGAGAAAATTTTTTCATAAAATCAAGTTCACTATGAATTAGAAAGGCACGGTTTAAGCATTACTGATTAAGTCCCGTTACGCAAGCATTTTAAAGTTGGGTAGTGTTAAACATATAATGCTCGGTAGTTCTACACAACTCAGTTTAGAGATAATAGACTGATTTGAGGCGGAGGTATTCTATGAGCAACATTATTTGTACTCGCTGTGGATCAACCCACTGCAAGAAAAACGGTCATATTTATAATGGTAACTGATGTACACAGTCCTTAAATTTCGCAACTCAGCATAGGCATATTGAGTTGCCCTAATAAAAAGCAAGATTCTTCAGCTTGTCGAAGAGTGAATGAAAAAATACGAAGTCTCTAAGTTAAGCGGCGCGTGAGAACGAGTGAATGGCTACTTGGCTTCTAAAACATCAATTATTTTTTGTTTATCCTCAACCTTTTGAGTTAAATGCTCTACAGTCAATTGCGCTTTCTCTAATTCGTGATGCAATTTTTCTTCCGCAGAATAAATTTGACAGTGATTACTATAGCGATTTTTTACATGGCTGTTGTATTGGGTATAGTTTGTAGGGCAAGACAGAACCGAAAAAAGCGGAAGTTGTTAAAGTGAAAATCCGCGAGCGTGATAAGAAAAATGCGGGTAAGCGTCGAGTAGCGACCGCTAAGCCGATTGTAGAACAAGCCCCGTAAGGGGCTTCTAATATTGGCTTGCAAATAACCAAAGTAGTAGATTTATTCGCTGGCTATCAGCTTACATGACGTTAAAAAGAGTTCAGCTCCATTAAAATCGAAATAATGCTGTTTTAATAAATTAATTTGAAATTTTAATGGCAAATATTGCCCCCATTTTGAAAAGCCAATAACTTCTGGCTTCTTTTTTAAAAGTGTTTCAAGATGAACATCAATAGTATCTATCAGATTTACAAGTGTGTACCACTTAGCTAATAAGTCTTGCTTTGATAGTTTAATTTCAAAAGAAATACCATCTCCTGAAAAGTGTTCAATTTTTGCTATATCGAATAGAAAAGAAATGCTTCTATTTATTCGTGTACCTGTAAAAGAAAAAAACTCTAAATGTCCTTCTTTTATCAATAATGGTCTATCACACAAGTAATCTTGTATATTAAAAACAGAAAAATCACGCCGTAATTCATCGAGTTTAAAATGACTTTCTGCATCCAGAAAATAAAAATGTTCTTTTGAATAAAGTACATCCAGCATTTTTTGTCTTATTTTTGGATGAATAATAGCTTCATCAGAAATAAAAATTGGGCTTTTACCATCATTCGCACTAATAACTTCTATTTTTTTATATTTAAAATCAATAAATTTTATTTTCCATATTTTAGCGGCTAAAAAAATATTTTCATCTTCAACTAATTGTGGTGAAAAAGGAATTTCGCCAATTTTATTACCCGAATTAACTACTTTAAAATTATCTTTGGTTTTAAATACACCATAGAAATCCCAAGTATTAATCAGCTTTTCACCTTCAAGACCAATAATGACTTCATGTTGTATTCTTTCCAATAACTCTGTATTGATTAGATGAGAAATAATTTCCTCACAATCAGACTTTTCAATATAAGAAAAAGCAAAATTATTGCCTACCAAATCAATAAGCTTAGCCATTGGTAATCCTGAATATTGTTTAGTTATCGATAAAATTTGATGCACTAAAATATCGAATGGCTTATCTACGTTATATGGTGAGTCGATAGAGTCTTCGTTATATAAAAGCCAACAAGCTAAAGATTGCAATAGACTATATTCATTGGTTGCATATAAAATCAAATGGCTATTTTCATTTCCCCTACGTCCACTACGACCTATACGTTGAATTAATGAAGCGACACTGTGTGTTGCATCAATTTGTATAACTTTATTAACTGAACCTATATCAATGCCTAATTCTAATGTTGATGTACAAGCAATAGTAAAATTTTTATATTTATTATTTTTAGCAAAAAATTCAATATCCTCTCTAATTTCTTTATCAACAGAAGAATGATGGGTAAAATAATTACCGTGACCATTTACTTTATCCGATATTTTCTTAAGTTTAACCGCGATTTCTTCCGTGCGTCCCCTGCTATTAGGAAAAATCAAAACCTTATCATTTCTGGTATTCAAATATAAATCTTTCAAAAGTTTTAATGGTAAATCTCTACTATCGCTTTTAAAATATTTAAATTCAACACATAATTCTTTTTTACGTTTATCAAGTAATACTTTAGTTTTTTCTTCATTGCCTGTAAATTTTTTTGCTTCACTATAATCACCAATAGTAGCGGATAAACCAATTATTCTAAAAGGTGTAGTATTAACTAATTGTAGACGCGATAATAGTGACTTAAGTTGTATACCCCTATCTGTACCAATAAATGCGTGTATTTCATCAATAACAACAAACTTTAAATTTGAAAATAATAGTTTGATATTAAACGGTTTATTAACAAACATCGCTTCCAATGATTCAGGTGTAATTAATACAATGCCACTAGGTTCTTTAATTAGCTTATTTTTTGCCGACAGTTTGGCTTCTCCATGCCATTTAGTCACAGTAATATCAAGCGACTGACAAAGGAGTTCAATGCGGTAAAATTGATCATTAATCAAGGCAATTAATGGAGAAATATAAAGAACTTGAACACCTGATTCTTTAAAATCGACTGTTGATAAAATAGGTAAAAAAGCCGCTTCTGTTTTTCCAGAAGAAGTTGGGGACGCTAAAATATAATGATTATCAGTAGTTAAAATCCTGTGAATAGCCGCGACTTGAATATCTCTTAATTGCTCCCATCGCTGTTCACGAATATATTTGCGTATAGGCGGGGATAACAAATCGAAAGACATTATAATTCCTCTATATTATCTAATTCATTTGGGCGTTCATCGGTAACAGTTATCTGTTTAAAAAGCTGGTTTTTATCCAGTGCTGGATTTTGTCGCAACAGGCTTAAAATATTCAAAAAGTCCCTAATAACTTCACGCGGCGTAAGAAACTCTTCCGCACCTGCTTTATTGAATAATTCTTCCATAAACAAGTGAATATCGTTATTAGAAATATCCAATTGTGTTTGGTAATTAAAATCAAAAATAGCTTTTAACTTTGCTAATAACAGATAAATTTCATTGTGATCCAATGGTAAAAGTTTAATAACAGGTTGAGAAAAATCTCTTAGCGTAGCTGTTTCAAATTTATTGCTTTCTAGCCTTGTTTTTAAGGCATCATAACTGAATAAACCGCGCCGTTCATTTTCTAGGGTTTCTTTAGTTCCTGCAAAATTAAAAAATAAATTTTCAACCTTGCCTTGAAAGCAATCATTATAAATGGTCAATATTTTTTCATAATTCTTTTCACGCATCACTGAAGTGGAAATTTTATATAAATTAATCGCTTCGTCTAAATTGATAAGAAAGCCACTGTAGCCAATACTGACAAATAATTTGCAAAAGTTTTTCAACATATCGTAATAATTAGCATCATTAATAATTTCTCTGATGCCTAAATCTTGTCTCGCTTCGGTTTTAGTTTTGTATTCGCCTTTTAACCATTTCAGCGCATTTCTTCTTAATAGCTCATCGTCTTTTATGTAGCCTTCGTAATATTTCATGATGATAGTAGCAAAATCAAAACCACCGACCTCGGTAATATCATGAGCTGTTTTTATGATATTGCTTTGAATTAAGTTGAGATATTTTTCATCACGAATATCTGCGAGAGAGATATGCTGTTCCTGCGCTGTTTTAGTAATAACCTGTTCAATCCATTTTTCCAGCAAAGTAGATAATGCGCCGCCTTCAGGTTTGGTTTGAATAGAAATATTGTCCATAATGGCAGTGTATAAAGCGACTGCTTTACCATCATTCGCATATAAACGATTTTCTGGAGTGAAATTAGCATTAGCAACAACAAATTTTTGTTTTAATGCTAGCGTATTAAGTAAATGTAGCATGAATGATTTGCCTGAACCAAAATCACCAATCCAAAACTTAACCATGCTATGACCGTTTTTTACATCATTTAGCGCGTGGATGATGGCATTAATTTCTTCAGATCGACCCACAGTAATATGTTGAACGCCTATTTTAGGCACAACACCGCCTAATAATGAATTAATAATAGCGGTTGCTTCTTTTGGTTTAATGTTATTTAACATACTTCAAATATCCGTTGGTAATAATGTTCGTTAATGAGGTAATAATCATCGTCTTGTTCAATTAAAATATCATCTAATAGTTCATAGCAAGCTTCATTGATGCTATCGATTAATTGATTTTTAAATAGTCCTTTTTCTTTGCTTATTTTTTCAATTTCAGCATGAGCAACACTATAATTATACGCTGGGAAAATTTTTAAAATGTAGAGTTGATTTTCATTGAGCCCCAGTGAATTTTCTGAACTGTCTTGCGGTATGTTAATTTCGGTATTTTCAATAACTAGAATCTCTTCGTCATCATCTTGCAAATAGTTGTTTAATAAATTGACTGTATTAGCATATTGTTGATGCACTCGCTCAATAGCACTTCTGTCTAATTTTATAGTTTTACGATTGACAGTATATAACTGTGAAACGCATTGTAAGGCTTGATTAATATTTTTATCAGCCATTAAATCACTAACAATTTTTTCAAAGTCTTGCTGTTGTTGTGTTGTGGTAAATAATATTTTTTGCTCAGATTTTGCGAGTGGTTTGTGTAGTGCGGTAGAACTATTGTAGTGATAATATAAATAGTAGCAATATAATACCAATGCAGGTTCTTTAGTCGTTTTAATAAATTTAAAGGCTTCAAAAAATATTGTTTTTAATGAGGGGTTATTGTCGTTTAGAGTAGCAAGTTTTTGTATATCCTCAACAAACTGCCATTCAGTTGATATATTAAAATTATCCGTTAATTCTTTAAATTTAATTTTCCATCGATATTTATTTATCTCATTAAGTTGAATTTCGGTTTCTATATTGGGAGGACTAATAGTAGCTAACCTTGTGGGAATGATTACATTTAATTTAGAAAGTAGCTTGTCATTTAATTCTGTGCTAACTGCTTTGTTTCTATAATTTCCGCAGCTGATTTTTTTATTGTGTTGGTAATGTTCGCGTAATATGTTTTCACACTGTTTAAAGATGATAACGTAAAGCGCACTGGTCATTGACAGGATACATTCGTTATAATTGCCGCTACCTTTCCTGTATCTATATTCTTTTCTTGCAATAATATCTGCGATATTTGCAAGTTGTTGTTCTAGTGTTGTGCCTTCTTTTAAATAGACTGCCTTTAATTCATCGATTGTTGGCAGAAAAATATTTATTATTTCAACAAAACAATACTCTATAGATGAAAAGTTATTTTTGTAATAATTAATTTTATTGAGTAGCTCTACTTCTTTTTTAGTTAAATTAAGTTTAGTTTTATACTGATAACCTAAACTAGAGCTATAGTATAAGTCATTAGCATAATTACTAATTATATTTTTTAACTCTTCAGAATTTGAAAGAAAATCAATTTTATTGTTTATTTTTTCTAATTCTTTTGTGCAATATGTCTTTGTTTTCGGATAGTATTGCCCTAACAAATCCAGTTGTTTTTTTAGTTTTTCAAGGTTTTTGTGATCTTTATATTCATTCAAAAAATCAAACATCAAAACAAAAGCGTAGTTGGTATTATCTCCTAAGTCTATATAATCCTCATTTAATAAACATATTTTAAAATAATGATAAAATTCAATTTGTTCATTAGAGGCGTTATTAATTGCCGAATAAAAGTAGATATATTGATGCTGCCAAAAAGGTACTTTATATTTATCATTACTTGGTATAGCCTCATAACTTATTTTTTGTCCCTGTCCTGTGACTTCAATGATAGAGTCATCTAGGTTTTGGATATGTAAATATTTTAATAATACTGCAACACTGTGTTTACAGGCATAGCCATCATAGGGACAATTGCACGTTATTTGAAGGCTATCATGTTTCTCGGTTATTTTAAGCCTGTAGGAATTGTTATAATTACCACTGACTTGGGCATCAATGATATGATTTTTATCATCGTAGTTGAATTGACGCACTGCATTAAGTTGATAATAGGCTTTTCCACGTTCAAAAATAGTTTCCCCTGAAAAATCTCTAATTATTTTTTCATTTAAATTCTTTAGTTGTATAGTAATAGGAAATGGCGGAGTATCACTTTGTATAGCTAACTCAATTTCAACAATGTCATCTGAGTAATTAACACCAAAATTTTTAGCTAAAGTTTCTAAACCGCTGGCGTAACCTTGTCCTACTGCTTTTAATTTCCATTGTTGTTGGTGTCGATATAAAACAACGGTAATCAGTGCTGTTTCGGTTGTTGCATCATCAATAATATAACTAGCTAACTCTTGTTTAGTCTGCAAATTAAAAACTTTAGTGATAATTTTAAATGAATTAAAGCTGTTTTTTCTGTCTAGCTGTTTTATGCTTAAGGCGAACGGGATTCGCGTTATTGATAGTGGTATTTTATCCAGCGTTACTTTGAAAATTTGATTTTTTAATAGTATCGCTTGCTGTGTAGTAATCGGTTGACTAGCAAAAATAAAATCACTTGGCATAGTTACTTTATCGCTTTCATTTAACATAAAAGCACTGGTATTTACTTCAATAGTTTCTTGATTATCAACTTTTTTAAACCATTGCATTGCTACGACAATTTCGTTTAAATTGGCTGTTGAATTTAAATTAGCCAAAACGATGTTTTCGCCTTTTTGTAATTGTCGTGTCATGTGCTTTCTAAAGATGAGGATAGGACGGTTACGCATCGCGTACCTTTTCGTAGAGTGACACAAATCGAGGGTAATGAATAGTAAGAGACGCGTACTTTACATGGATAAAGATGCTGTAAAAAATAGGAGTCAAAAAATAAGTTTTTTGACTCCTAGTTTTAATCTCTAACAAGCGATGGAGCTAATACTACTCGCGAGCCATTGGATTCTGCTGAGCTTACCACGCCTGCGGCTTCCATATCTTCTATCATGGTTGCTGCACGGTTATAGCCCACTTTAAAGCGACGTTGCACACTAGAGATAGAGGCTTTGCGGGATTCAGTGACAAAGCGTACCGCTTCATCATACAGGGCATCGGTTTCTGAACCACCGCCTGAACTATCACTGCCGCCCATACTAAAGCTGTCATTATCAAATGATTCGCGGGTAATTTCTTCTAAATAATCAGGTGGTGCGGTTTGTTTTAAAAATTCTACTACCCGATGAACTTCATGATCATCAACAAATGCACCGTGGGCGCGAATAGGAATGCTAGTGCCTGAGGGTAGAAATAACATATCGCCGTTACCTAACAGGGTTTCCGCGCCGCCTTGGTCAAGAATGGTACGCGAATCAATGCGTGAGGAAACTTGAAAGGAAATACGCGTTGGCACATTGGCTTTAATTAAGCCCGTCAATACATCGACCGAAGGGCGTTGCGTAGCTAATACTAAATGAATGCCAGCGGCGCGGGCTTTTTGGGCTAAACGGGCAATGAGTTCTTCGACTTTTTTGCCGACGATCATCATCATGTCGGCAAGTTCGTCAATGACGATGACGATACTGGGCAACGTGGCTAATGCAGGAATATCACCTTCGGCAAAAGGATTAAGAATCTGATAAATAGGGTCTGGTATGCTTTCGCCACGAGCGGTTGCTTCTTCAATTAATGTATTAAAGCCCGCCAAATTTCTAACGCCCATTTTAGACATCAGTTTATAGCGGCGTTCCATTTCACCGACTGCCCAGCGTAGTGCATTGCTGGCTTCTTTCATATCGGTAACAACAGGCGTTAATAAATGGGGAATGCCTTCATAAACGGATAGTTCCAACATTTTTGGATCTATCATAATCATGCGTACTTGTTCGGGAGTAGCTTTGTAGAGCAAGCTTAAAATCATGGTGTTGATAGCAACCGATTTTCCAGAGCCTGTTGTACCAGCCACTAACGCATGGGGCATTTTTCCTAAATCGGCAACCATCGGCGCACCTGCAATGTCTTTACCCATCGCGAGGGTTAGCAAGGATTTTGCTTTGATAAAATTGGGCGATACCAGTAATTCGCGTAATGTCACCATTTCGCGTTCACGATTGGGAATTTCTAAACCAACGACAGTTTTGCCAGGGATAATCTCAACTATACGCACACTGGTCACGGATAAAGCTCTGGCTAAATCTTTGGACAGGCTGCTAATACGACTAACTTTAACGCCCGCAGCAGGTTGTAATTCAAAGCGAGTAATCACTGGGCCAGGATGAAAATCTACCACGTTCACAACGACATTAAAATCCGCGAGAATGGTTTCTACCAGCCGTGACATCGCTTCTAAATCGGCTTGTGAATAACCGATGACGCGAATTTCACGGTTATCCAATAAATCTAAGCTGGGTAACACGGTTTCGCCTGATTTATAACGCTTAGTGGGTGGCACTTTTTTAGTGGAATTGCCAGCCTTTTCAACACGGGCAACCACTTTTGCAACGGTTGTTTCGATAGTAGGTACAACGCCGATAATAGGATTTTTCCTAGTATTCGCTTTTTTAGGGACAACAACGGGTATTCCCCCTTTATTTTCTACTTTTTTTTCGCGTTGTTTTTCCTGTTGTGTTTCTGGTTGCGTCTTGGGAGTGCGACTAAAAATAAGCTGAAAAAAACAGACGGTATATTTACCGATCATATCCATGAGTTTTACCCAAGAGAGGTCGGTAATCATGGTGATACCTGCTACTAACAGCACCAATAAAAATAAAGTAGCTCCTGAATTGCCTAAGGTAATGAACGCGGCACCGCCTATTTCTTCACCGACAATACCGCCTGTGCTACGCGGTAATTCAATGCCTATTCTCAGTACATAGAGATGTAATAAAGCAGTGCTGGAAATAATGGCAGCGATAGAACCCAGCCAAGCCAGTGCCATAAATATCTTTTCTTGAGATTTTGTAACATTTCTATGCCTATTGAATAGATAACCGTGCCAGAAAATAATCACAGGAAATAAATATGCACACAGACCAAAAAAACTAAGACTAAAATCAGCAAGCCATGCACCAAAAACGCCGCACGCATTAGTGACGTTACGCACGGTGCCGCTATGTGTCCATCCTGCATCCTCATTGCTAAACGTGACTAATGCAATCAGGAAAAATAAGGCACACGCAAAAAAAACTAAAGCGGTGACTTCACGCAAGCCACGAAACGTTTTTTCTTCCATTACAGCAGACATAAGTAATAATTCAACTAATAAGTTAATACTAACAAGGAACGATTATAAAACAATAACCGTTAATTCACATGGAGGATTTACCATACAACCACACTCTTTGTCTTTTATTGTAGCGCAGTAAAAGTAATTTAATATAAATTTTAAAATTATTTACTGATGTTACTCAGGCGTTCAGAAGAATCAATGGCTGTAGCGAATTCAGAAAACTGTAACTCATTGATTTTAAAAAATAGGTGCGTAACATCGGTTATTTAAAAAAATTGCTAAAACAACCTATAATTTTGTAAAAAAATGACTTTATGTCAATCGATGGGTTTTATTCTAAGCAAGTGTTTATTTGCTGACACATCACTCTATAATGTACGACCAAGTAAATGATAAAAACATAAAGATTACCAAGGACGCAAAAATGACCAATCCGCTTTCAGTCGATATTATAGAATCTCTTCTAAATCAATATAAACACTTTAACCACATTTATATTGGTTACAGCGGTGGAGTTGATTCGCATGTGTTATTACATTTGTGCGCATCAGTGCCAAGTCTTAGCGGTAAAATTACTGCTGTTCATGTTCATCATGGCTTGCAAACAGAGGCCGATTCTTGGGTTGATCATTGTAAAAAAACCGCTGGAATTTTAGAGGTTGATTTTACCGTGTTACACATTGACGCAGAGGCAAACACAGGCGAAAGCCCTGAAGAGGCGGCAAGAAATGCGCGTTACTCGGCTTTAAAACCTTTACTTAATGTTGATGATATTTTGCTGGTTGCTCAGCATAGAGAAGATCAGCTTGAAACGGTTCTTTTGCAACTATTCAGAGGAGCGGGTTTGCGTGGCTTGTCTGGTATTCCAGAGAGTAGTTTTTTTGGGCTAGGTTTGATGTTAAGACCTTTGTTAAATATTACAAAACTTGAAATTAATGATTATGCGCAAAGCCATAATTTGCAATGGATTGAAGACCCTAGTAATCAAAAAAACGATTATGATCGCAATTTTTTACGCAATGTGATTATTCCACTCATAAAACAACGCTGGGAATCGTGTGATAAAACCGTGGCACGGTCGGCAAAACATTGTGCTGAGGCGCAGGTTATTGTATCCGCTGTGGCTGATGAGTTGTTTTATCCTGTTTTTAGTCGATTAAATAAAACCTTATGTGTCACTCAATTACAATCCCACAAAAGTCCTAGGCAACAACTGATTATTCGACATTGGTTTCAAAACTTAGGTTTAAGAATGCCAGCACAAGCCTTTGTTGAGCGCATACAAACTGAAGTTATTGGTGCGCGTGAAGACAGCGATCCAATTCTAGCAGGACAAGGTTTTGTTATCCGCCGTTATCGAGACAGGCTGTATTGTCTAAAACAGGCAGAACAAGAGCCGCTAAAAGATATGGTTTGGCTCACTAGCGAGCCATCTGTCACTTTTGCAACTCACCGATTATTGTCTTATGTTGTATCGTCAACAGGCATTTTGTTAGACAAGTGGCAAAAAGCTAAAGTCACGGTAAAATTTCGCAGTGGTGGGGAAAAAATCCGTTTACCCTATCGAAAAGAGCATCACACGCTGAAAAATTTATTTCAAGAAGCGGGAGTTCCACCATGGGAACGTGAAATGATTCCTCTTATTTACTTGGACAATAAACTGGCTGCGGTTGGTGATTTGTGGATAAGTGCCGATTTTTTTCACGAAAAAACTAATGCCTGTATTTGTTTTTCCATACAGAATGATGAATAAATCCTGAAAAGACCATGACGAACAAGGCTCAGTCGATTAGAATGCCTAGGTTAATCATCCTTTCAAAGCCGATAAATCCTACATGACAAAATATATTTTTATTACTGGCGGCGTGGTGTCGTCGCTAGGCAAAGGGATTGCCGCATCATCGCTTGCCGCCATTCTCGAAGCACGCGGTCTTAAAGTCACCATGACTAAGCTCGATCCATATATCAATCTTGATCCAGGTACCATGAGTCCATTTCAACATGGCGAAGTGTTTGTTACCGAAGATGGTGCGGAAACCGATTTAGATTTAGGGCATTATGAGCGGTATTTAAAAACCACCATGAGTCGTAAAAATAATTTCACCACAGGTCAAATCTATGACAGTGTGTTGCGCAATGAGCGCAAAGGCGATTATCTAGGTGCGACTGTGCAGGTTATTCCCCATATTACTGATGAAATAAAACGCCGTATTTATGCCAGTGCAGAAGGTATGGATGTTGCTTTGATTGAAGTGGGTGGCACAGTTGGCGACATAGAATCTTTGCCATTTTTAGAAGCTATTCGACAAATGCGTTTTGAATTGGGCATGGATAGATCGCTATTTATTCATTTAACCCTCGTGCCTTATATTCGTTCTGCGGGTGAAATTAAAACCAAACCTACGCAACATTCGGTTAAAGAATTACGCACTATCGGTATTCAACCTGACATTTTAATTTGCCGTTCTGAACGAGCTATTCCTGTCAGTGATCGTCGTAAAATTGCCTTGTTCACCAATGTAGAAGAAAAAGCCGTTATTTCAGCGGTTGATGCCGATTCCATTTATCGCATTCCTTTGATGTTACATGATCAAGGGCTAGATGAAATTGTCGTTAAACGCTTACGCTTAGATGTTCCACCTGCGGATTTAAGTGAATGGCAAGCCGTTATTTCCGCGCTTGAAAACTCTAGTAACACTGTCAAAATCGCCATTGTGGGCAAATATGTCGATCATTCTGATGCCTATAAATCAATCAACGAAGCTCTGATTCATGCAGGTATACGCACGCACACCAAAATTAATATTATTTATATTGATTCTGAGCTAATTGAAGAGGAAGGCACTGCTCGTTTAAAAGAAGTGAATGCCATTTTAGTTCCTGGTGGATTTGGTGAGCGTGGTGTGGAAGGTAAAATTGCCACGGTACGTTATGCGCGAGAAAATAAAATCCCCTATCTAGGTATTTGTTTAGGTATGCAGGCAGCTGTGATTGAATTTGCGCGTAATGTTGCGGGGCTAGAAGGGGCGCACAGCACTGAATTTTTACCAAAATCCCCACACCCAGTTATTGGTTTAATTACCGAATGGATGGAACACGGGCAGTTACAAACACGCGATGAAAACTCTGACTTAGGCGGTTCTATGCGTTTAGGTGGACAGCAATGCCGTTTACAACATGACACTCTCGCCCATTTGATGTATCAAAAAGATGTCATCACCGAACGTCATCGTCACCGTTACGAATTCAATAATCAATACATTGAACGTTTAGAAGCCTCTGGACTGCGTTTTTCAGGTAAATCCATCGATGGTCGATTGGTAGAAATGATTGAAATTCCCGAACATCCGTGGTTTTTAGCCTGCCAATTCCATCCTGAGTTTACCTCCACGCCCCGAAAGGGACATCCGTTGTTTTCAGGTTTTGTGACTGCCGCAGTGCAACATAAACAGATAAACGAGTAAACCCATGTTATCGCAACGCACTGACTTTATTAGCATAGATGATTATCTACAAAGTGAGTTAATCAGCGACACTAAACATGAATACCTTGAAGGTCAAGTGTATGCAATGGCTGGCGCGAGTAAAAATCATCAGCGAATTATTGCTAATATGGTTGCAACTTTCGTTCAACACTTAAAAAATACCGCTTGTGACACATTTTCCTCTGATATAAAAGTTAGAGTGAGTGATTTGGCTTTTTTTTATCCTGACGTGATTGTCGCTTGTCAAGATGATCCAGAGGATAGTTATTACACTAAAAAACCGCTAATTATTGTTGAAGTATTATCAAAATCCACTCGTCGCACTGATGAAACCACCAAAAGGCGGCTATATCAAACGCTGCCTAGCTTGCAAGAATATGTATTGATTGAACAGGATATTGTTGATATAGAAATTTGTCGTCGTGATCAAAGTTGGCAACCAGAGCATTATTTTATGGGTGATAAAATAAGCTTTGCTGCGATTGATTTAACCCTATCGGTTAATGAAATCTATGAGCGCGTGATTAATGACGATGTCAGTGCGTTTTTTGATGGGCAAACTTAGAAGAAAATTATGAAGCCCTGAATTAGATATTTTCAGGGCTTTTTAACTCAATGACAGTGATGATTCTGTGTAGAAGCAAAGTCAATTTTTAAAACAAATGCTTAACTGCCTCGCGCTCTTCTTTTAACTCAGTTTCGGTTTCGCGCATTTTTTTCTTACTAAAATCATTAATCGGCAGGTCTTTAACAATACTGACTTTGCCATTAATCACCGTGACTGGAAATGAATAAACCAAACCTTTATCTATTCCATAGCTGCCATCAGACAATACCCCCATACTGACCCAATCGCCTTCTTCTGTACCAAATGTCCAAGTGCGCATTTGATCTATCGCCGCATTTGCTGCGGAGGCTGCGCTGGATTGTCCTCTAGCTGCAATAACTGCTGAACCACGTTGTTGAACGCTAGGAATAAAATCGTTCACAAACCAATTCTTATCAACTAAAGACAGTGCTTCTTGCCCTTTGACTATCGCGTGATGCAAGTCAGGATATTGAGTTGATGAATGATTGCCCCAGATAGTCATGTTTTTTATATCAGTCACTAATACGCCACATTTTTCTGCTAATTGGCTGATAGCGCGATTATGATCTAAACGGGTCATACAGGAAAAATTGGCTGGTCTTAAATCAGGCGCATTTTTTAACGCGATTAAAGCATTGGTATTAGCAGGATTACCTGTCACCAATACTTTAACATCACGACTAGCAACTTCATTTAACGCTTGACCTTGTGCGGAGAAAATCGCTGCATTGGCTTCTAATAAATCTTTGCGTTCCATGCCTGCGCCTCTTGGACGCGCACCGACCAAAAACGCATAATCGACATTCTTAAAAGCAATTTTAGGATCATCGGTCATTTCAATACGTCGTAACAATGGGCTGGCACAATCATTTAACTCCATAACTACGCCTTCCAAAGCTTTTAAAGCGGGAGTAATTTCTAATAAATGCAAAACGATAGGTTGTTCTGCGCCTAATAAAGAACCTGACGCTAAGCGAAATAGTAAAGAATAACTAATTTGTCCTGCCGCGCCTGTCACTGCTATATGAATTGGTGTTTTCATTCAATTTCCTGTGTTGTTTATGTGATAAAACGGATTAAGACACGGCACAGAGACAATAAATAGTTCTGGATTTTTGTTGACTGCGTCATATCAGCTAATAATTAATGAATGGTCATCATAGCATACAGCTTAGCCATTTATCCCTCAGAAATGAACGACGGCTTAATCGCGGCGCGGTTTTTTTTATCGGGTATAATGCGCATGAAATAATTACTAAATTCTCAGGTCAAACATGAAGAAATTACTGTTTCAATTCGATACCGATATTTACCCCTCTGTTTTTGATACTGTTGTTGGCTACGATGGTGGTGCAGATCATGTTATTGGACACGGCGGATTAACAGCTGACAATGTAGCTGCACTGGTAGAAGGAGCTATTTTTACCCGCGCCCCTAAAGATAAAAAAAACACTGCTATTTTTATCGGTGGTAGCGATATGGTGGCTGGTGAAGCCTTACTTTCTGCCGTACAGCGACAATTTTTTTACGGTTTTCAAGTCTCGGTGATGCTAGACTGCAACGGCAGTAATACCACTGCATCAGCCGCAGTCGCAAAACTTGCTGCCAGTGGTGTACTGAAAGATAGAAAAGCCGTTGTGTTAGCAGGAACTGGTCCAGTAGGACTGCGAGCGGCGGCAATGTTAGCGCGAGAAGGTGCTGAAGTTTCTCTGACTGCTAGAAAAATGGAGCGAGCTGTGCAGGCGTGTGAGCATATCAAAGCCCGTTTTGAAGTTGATGTAACACCTATCGAAGCTTTTGATAATGACGCGAGAGCCTGTGCGATTGAGTATGCAAATATTGTTTTAGCCACAGGTGCAGCGGGTGTTGAATTACTCAGCACCGAACAATGGCAGAATAACAGCAATATCAAAATGATAGCGGATGCCAATGCTACACCGCCCTTAGGCATAGGCGGTATCGATATGATGGATAAGGGCATCGACCGTCATGGCAAAATTATATGGGGGGCGATTGGTTTTGGCTCCTTGAAACTGGCTTTACATAGAGCCTGTATAAGCCAACTATTTACTGACAACAAACAAGTGCTGGATGCAGAAGCTATTTTTGCCTTAGCCAAAGCAATGGCATCGGCTGCGTGACCACGCTGTTAAAACAACACGCCCTGCACATTTTTCAAGCAGGTGTCGCAGCCGCTGATCCCTATCAAGCAGTTAAACACTGTCTACATTTGGATGCTTTACCTAGTGAAAAAATTCACCTCATTGCGTTTGGTAAAGCCGCGTGTGCAATGGCACAAGCCGCTGTGGAATTGATTCCAGCGCATCGTTTAGCGGGTATTGGTATTGCTGTCACCAATTATGAAAATGTTAGGACTGTTGATAATGTTGAAGTCATTGGGGCAGGGCATCCATTACCCGACACGCAGGGTTTTCACGCCGCTGAAAAAATTGCTGAACGCGTGTCACTCGCCCAAACGAATGATCTCGTATTGGTATT
Source organism: Methylococcales bacterium (assembly GCA_037133675.1). Taxonomy (GTDB): domain Bacteria; phylum Pseudomonadota; class Gammaproteobacteria; order Methylococcales; family Methylomonadaceae; genus UBA4132. The sequence goes on along the minus strand of JBAXNR010000001.1, from coordinate 81,837 downwards.
AATCAGCGGTGGCGGTTCGGCATTATTACCGTATCCTGTCGCGGGTGTTACCTTAGAAGAAAAAATTGCTACCACTGATTTATTATTAGCCTGTGGCGCGAACATTCAAGAAATCAACTGTGTGCGTAAACATTTATCACAGTTAAAAGGCGGGGGCTTAGCCAGATTAACAGCACCTGCTAAAGTTCACGCGATGATTTTATCCGATGTATTAGGCGATGATTTAAGCACTATTGCTAGCGGTACAACCGTACCCGATACTAGCACCTACAGCGAAGCGATTGCGGTATTGCAAAATAAAGGCATTTGGACGCGTACACCTGAATCTGTGCAACAACATTTAGAAAAAGGCAAACAAGGTCTGATTGCTGAAACGCCCAAGCCTGATGATAGTGTGTTTAATCGCACCAGCTATGTATTATGTGCGAGTAACACCGTAAGTTTAAAAGCAGCACAAACCGCCGCCGAACAGCTAGGTTATGACACTCAAATCTACAGCGAACAGCTATGTGGAATTGCTAGAGAAGAAGCCGAAAAACTAGCCATTTACGCAAGTACACTAACATCTGACAACGCTGGAGCGTCATCTACAAAACCAATAGCACTACTTGCAGGCGGTGAAACCACCGTTAACCTTAAAGGCAAAGGCAAAGGCGGACGCAATCAAGAATTCGCCCTAGCTTTTGCACTCGCCGCAAAAAAACACCGTTTAACAGCACAATGGACATTACTCAGCGGTGGTACAGATGGACGTGATGGCCCGACCGATGCCGCAGGTGGCATGGTAGATGCTTGTAGCTTACAGACTATGATAAACGCAGGCATTAATCCTACCGAATACCTAAACAACAACGATGCTTACCACGCATTACATAGCTCAAATGATTTACTCATAACAGGCGCGACAGGCACTAATGTCGCCGATTTACAAATTTTATTACTACACTCCGAGGAGACACATAATGTTTGAAAAAACCATGACTATCGCTGGCTTTGATGATGACTTATTTAGTGCGATGGAAGAAGAACGCCAACGCCAACAGGATCACATTGAATTAATCGCCTCAGAAAACTACACCAGCCCGCGCGTCATGGAAGCGCAAGGCTCACAACTCACCAATAAATACGCCGAAGGCTACCCTGGCAAACGCTATTACGGCGGTTGTGAATATGTCGATAAAGTTGAACAACTCGCTATCGATCGCGCAAAAGCCCTGTTTGGTGCAGACTACGCCAACGTGCAGGCGCATTCTGGTTCACAAGCCAACATGGCAGTATTCATGGCATTGATTCAACCAGGTGACACTATTCTGGGTTTGAGTTTAGCGGATGGCGGACACTTAACCCACGGCGCGAAACCCAATTTCTCAGGCAAGTTATACAACTCTGTGCAATATGGCTTGAATCCAGACACTGGCGAAATTGATTACGATCAAGCCGAAGCCTTAGCCTTGGAACACAAACCCAAAGTTATTGTGGCGGGTTTTTCTGCCTATTCTCGCGTTTGGAATTGGCAGCGTTTTCGAGACATAGCCGATAAAGTTGGCGCGTATTTAGTCGTCGATATGGCACACGTTGCAGGTTTGATTGCCGCAGGTGTCTATCCTAATCCTGTACCGTTTGCTGATGTCGTCACCAGCACCACTCACAAATCCTTACGCGGTCCTCGCGGTGGTTTAATCGTCTGTAAAAGCAATCCAGAAATCGAGAAAAAAATTAACTCTGTGATTTTCCCTGGCATACAAGGCGGTCCTTTCATGCACATTATCGCGGCAAAAGCCGTTGCATTTAAAGAAGCCATGCAGCCAGAGTTTAAAGCCTACCAACAACAAGTTGTTAAAAATGCCCAAGCAATGGCGAAAGTGTTTATCGACCGTGGTTTTGATGTGGTTTCAGGCGGCACAGATAATCATTTAATGCTGGTTTCATTAATTCCAAAAGGTATCACAGGCAAAGCGGCTGATGCGGCACTCAACAAAGCCCACATCACCGTCAACAAAAACGCTGTCCCCAACGACCCACAATCACCCTTTGTCACCAGCGGTATTCGTGTTGGCACACCCGCACCCACTACACGCGGCTTTAAAGAAGCTGAAGTTACTGAAATTGCAGGTTTAATGTGTGATGTGATGGAAAACATGGAAGATGACAGCGTGATTGCGGCAGTACGCGAAAAAGTCAAAAAGCTTTGTGCGTTATTTCCTGTTTATAGTTAAAACGTCGTTATAGTATGTTGCGTAAGTCGTGTAGGTCGTGATGATGTAATGAGAATCCCAGCACGCCATCGATAAAATGCTGGGATTCGTATCTCATCACAGCCTACGCACTATTAACAGGATTAGTAGTCATTAATGCAACACTGGTAATAACAATGAAAACTCAAAATATAATTAAGTCCTTGTTACTCGTTATAGTCGTTTTTCTGCCAGCAGTAACCATTGCAGTACTTGCGCCTACTGTGACGATTGCCGTTACGCCAATAACTATAACTTATGGTGCAACAGGTACTATTGTTTGGTCATCAACCAATGCGACTTCATGTGTGGCATCGAATGGTTGGACGGGAACTCAGGCACTATCTGGCTCATTCACCACACCTACTTTGACAAGTACAACAACGTATACGCTGACTTGTACTGGATTAGCTGGAACGGCAAGCCAATCAGCGACCATCACAGTCGGTTCTGCTTCAGCTAATGCGGGTTCCAAGATGGGTATCAATATTAGTTGGGTAAATGACTGGGGTAATAGAGATTTAACCTTTATTGATGTGATGAAGCAAGCGCGTGGTTTTGCTAAAATCTCTGCGCCTTGGGATCCAACTAACAACCCAGCTCCTCTTGATGCAAATGGCTGGCCAACAACGGATTTTGGTGTATATTTTATAAGCAATGCCGCAGACCCGTTAAAGCGTCCTCTGAGCACCACTTTTCCTAGTATGTTTGGCACTTATAAGCTTAGCTTTACAGGTCAGGCTACCGTGGATGGTTACAATTGCTGCCAAATTCAAAATGTGCTTTACAATCCATCAACCAATACAACGACAGCCGATGTCGTTGTTCAACCAACAAATGAGGAAGTTGCGCTTACTTTTACAAATACAAAAAATGGCGTTAAAAATCTCCAATTGTTACGTCCTGGTTATCCTATTGGCACAACACAGGTTTTTACCTCGGAATTTTTAAAAGCACTTGCACCTTTTAGCACTATACGCGTAATGGAAGCCCTAGAAACAAATGGTAATAAAGAATCTAAGTGGACTAATCGAAAGCTTCCATCCGACCCTACACAACAAGACCCACGCGGTATTGCTTGGGAATATGTTATTCAGCTTGCCAATGTGACTGGCAAAGACATCTGGATTAATATTCCTGATAAAGTCGATTTGAATGATAAAACCGCTAATAACTATGTCACGCAGTTAGCGACCTTGCTTAAAAACACCCTCAAACCTAACATTCATGTTTATGTTGAGTACAGCAATGAACTTTGGAATGATGGATTTTCTCAGACAGCCGACAATACCGCTGCTGCGGTGGTTGAGGTCAATTCGGGGGCTGATAAGACACTTGATTACGATAAGATAAACAATCAATGGTATTGGGGATACCGAAGATATGCGCATCAGACTTTAAAAGTGAGTCAATTATTCGCTGGTGTATTTGGTTCTGCGGCAATCAATACCATCATTAGACCTGTCTATATGTCGCAATATGATCAACCTTATTTAGCTGAAGATGCGTTGAGATACCTTAAAGACAATTTTGGCGCACCCAATCAATATTTATATGCGATAGGAGGCGCACCCTATTTTTCACCGTCGTCCAGTTATACCGATATTAATAGTTTATTTACGTCGCTTCTGACGGGGTTAAACTCCACCATGACAGGATTTTCGCCGCTACCTGCATATAACGGTGGCGTTGTCTATGATGGTATTCATTTCAAAAACCTTGCTGATTATTATGGGCTAAAAAGCCTTGCCTATGAAGGCGGGCCTGATTTGAATGTTAACTCCAGTCCAGCAATAGCCGCAGGTGCTGAAAGTGGCATTCGTATAAACCAAATGGTTCAAGCACAATTAGCCAACTTTTTAGGCTGTGGCAATGATCTTTTTGTTTATTATAAATTGGCAAGCTCTGCTGACGAGACATTTGGTGCTTATGAAGATGTCACCGTACCTACTCAAAAAAGCAAAGCACTTAACACGGTCGCTGCAACGCCGTTATCAAGCTATACCGCTTGTACTTCTGCAATGGGCAATCAGTTATATATTCAATAAATAGGCTGGTGGCAAAAATACAAATGATCCTATCCAATATTATGAGGTAGAGTTAAGGAAGAATAGAATGATGCCGTTCGTGGCGAGCTTGTCGAACCAATTCGACAAGCTCGGTGCGAACGGTTTTGTAATCATTTTATAGAATGCACTCCGCAACAATCGCACAAATCATTAACTGGCTGGTTCTTGCTCCTGCGTCAATATGCCCAATTGAACGTTCTTCTAAATAAGAGGCGCGTCCTTTGGTGGCTACCATATCGCGGGTAGATTCCATGCCAGCGATAGCCACTTTGGGTACTGTGTCGAATATTTCAGGCAAAGCAACTGATTCTGCTGACTGTAAATAAGTGGCGACGGGGATTAACACATCAAGCATGGTTTTTTCACCCGCATCGGCTTTGCCACGTTGTTTAACTGCGTCTACGCCTGCTTTAAAAATGGCTGCAAATGTTTGTTGATTAATAACTTGATCGCGGGCAGCTTTGCTCATAGTGATAAATAAAGTACCGAATAATGAACCTGACGCACCACCGATAGTTGACATTAAGGTCATGCCCATTTTTTGCCATGCGCTTGCCCAATCCAGTTGGCTTAATTCTTCACGTTGTACCATCAGTGCGTTAAGTCCACGTTGTAAATTGATGACGTGATCGCCGTCACCAATGGCTTGATCTAAAGCCGTTACCTCTTCGGCGTTGTTTGTTATGGTGTCGTTGATAGCTTCGATTAAACGGGGCAATAAGGCGGGGGTCAATGGCATAGCGGCTTTCTCAGGTAAGTGTTGGGTTACGCTGTTCGACAGGCTCACAGCTAACCCAAGCTACGATAGGGTTTAATTTTTATACAGGTGTTTGTAATTTTTTCAACAGGCTTTTGCTAATGGCATCGGTAAAGTCTTCAACATTTTCATACTCTTGCCGCTGTGCAAATTCAACTAATGCACCCACCAGTTTTTTAGTTTCGGCAATTTCTTCGTGTGAACGCCCACAGCCTTGGCAATGTGTGCCGTCTTTGGTGCAATTATCTGTACAGGGATTAAATTTCATGTTTATCTCCTCAATGATATAAGTGAACGGCTAACCAAACGGTATTTTTATCGGGTGTTGTCCATTCAACACGGTGTTTAGTATGCGCTGGAATGAAAACACTGTCACCCGCTACCATCGATAGTTTTTGCAGGTTCTGCTCGTAAATCAGTACCGCTTGCCCTTGTAATATAATAACCCATTCATCTTGCGCTTGGTCATACCATTGGTTGGGCGGTGTACTATGTCCTTTAGAGACGATGCGCTCGATATGCACGTTGTCTTGCTTAACAAGGCTAGTAAACAATTCCTCAGGCAATGTGTCTGGGATATTGGCAAAAATATTGGTTACAACAGGTTTCATTGAATGCTACAAGGTAATTTTTTCGCCCACTTTAGGAATATTGGCATTCCATCCTGTGCGCTGAAAACAGGTTTGTAATGACAGCGTTGCTGATTTTTCACCGTGTATTAGGTAAAAGTTAGTTTTAATAGTGTATAGGTTCAAGTAGGGCGGATTAGCGATAGCGTAATCTGCCGCATGATAAAGTCAAATTCGGCGGAATACGCAAGCTATTCTGCCTTATGGGTTGATAACAGTAACTACGGTTTAACGAAATCTTTTTTCTAGCGAAGGTATATCCAGACGAATATCATAGGAACTCTCATAATTCGCATCCTTTTTATCATCGTCATTAACAAAAAATTCAGCTTCAGAGGAATAGCCTTTTATCCAAAATTTACGATAATCGGAAGAAAGAACAAAACCAGTGGATGATTCACCACCAGCCAAAGATTGCGGAAATGCCGAACCTTTACTCTTTAATGCGGCGATTGTAATAATTATATGCGCCATGCAAGGCAGTTCAGGAGACAAATTTTTGTGAATCCATGGGAAATGATTTAAATCAGCATTACTTGCACGCCAACCCTGTAGATGATTTACTTCAGATAAAGTCTTATATGGATGAGAATGAAACGTTCCAACAAGTTCCAAATGAGACCAATATTTTTGGAAAAAATCCTTTTTCATGATTAAGGATTCAAGATTTGGCTTTACCCAATCTTCATGTCTTAATGCAGAGGTTTCAATGGTGGCAATAGTAGAGACAATACGTTTATTTTGCCCGTGTCTTTCTGGTAGAACGTATCCCCAAAGTAATCCGTAAGTTTCTATTGCGCTTTTTTCCTTTCCATTTAAATGAGCTTTATGCTTAATTTCATAGGCTTCAATTGCAGATGTTAAGAGTTGTGGTACAACGTGATCTTCAATGATAATTTTCGTGGTCATATTTGGATATAAAGAGTGTCTATTACATCGTTCCAACGCTCTGCGTTGGAATGCCTCAGTTGACGCTCCAGCGTCTTCATAATCACGCAACGCCAGAGCGTTGCAGGATACGTTCCCACGCTGGAGCGGTGGGAACTATAGCAAAAAACAACTCACTCACGTTGCTTGGTCGCGCCTAAAAAAGTTAGCGTTGTCATACTGTTACCTTCTTATTAGTAGAGTGATTGCCATTAATTATGCCGTTACCTTTTAAAATCATTTGCCATGCTTGCTCTGCGGTTTCGGCGTATTGAATCAATTCCCGATCACAGGCGGTGATTGCACCTTCTTCAACCAGTGCATCGAAATTGATGATTTTTTCCCAATACAGTTGCCCAAATAAAATCACGGGGATACGTTTAACTTTTTTTGTTTGAATCAGGGTCAATGCTTCAAACAGTTCATCCATTGTGCCGAATCCCCCTGGAAATGCCACTAAGGCAATGGCTCGCATTAAAAAGTGCATTTTACGAATCGCAAAATAATGAAATTGAAAACACAGTTCAGGAGTAATGTAAGGGTTAGGTCTTTGTTCATGTGGTAGGACAATGTTTAGCCCCATGCTTTTACCACCCACATCCGCCGCGCCGCGATTAGCTGCTTCCATAATGCCCGGCCCGCCACCTGTTACTACTATCCACTGGTATTTACGTTTTTTAGCTTCTGAGGTAATAATTGCACCTAATTTACGCGCTTCATCATAGTAGTGACTTTTCATCGATATGCGCCGAGCAATCGCCAAATCATTAGCCAAACTTAATTCATCAGGGCGTTCATTCCACGCATTTTCCGCATTAATCAGGTCTTGTTGTGCCTCATCATCACCATGAATCCGCGCACTACCAAAAATAACTACCGTGGATTTAATGCCAAGTTCGGATTGCGCTAACTCAGGTTTGAGTAATTCTAACTGCAAACGCACGGGGCGCAACTCGTCACGCATCATAAAATCTACATCATCATACGCCAAACGATAGGACGGTGATTGCGTTTGTGCAATGCCGTCATTGTACGAAACATGAGCTGCATCCTCTTTAGCAGAAGGAAAAAGGCTTTCGTTAAGTATTTTTGTTTTTTTAGTCATCGGCATTCCGTGTTAAGGTAGTGTAAAATAGTGTTTTTCAACAAGAAAATCGAAATATCTCAACTGGATGGTTTCGATTACTATCAGATTGATGAAGGCTATTTGACGATTAGCCGCGTTAAGAACTGATTATTTTTTTACCAATAGGCGTAGTAGTATGCAGTCAAGTATATCGGCAGTTGAAGTGTTTATCTCCAACACGACAAAATTATTTTTTTCACCCAAGGGGGCTTTATTGAAGCGTGATAAAGTACGCAGTACACAGCGTAAAAAATTGATTATTTCTACCTTGTGTCTTATGCCTTTGAGTCTGTCCGTACAGGCAATGGCTGAGGATGTTGCAACACCAGCAACCACTAATCTGGTTGTACCAGCAACTAATGTAACCCCCGCAGCTCCTGTGGTTGTTAATGAAATTAGCACTATTATTGCCGCAAAAAAACATCCTTATCTTGCCTTGTCGAATTTTGCCCATCGTGCAGAAGACCTAGACGCGCTTTATAAAACCTCTGGATACCAGCCAATCTGGTTAAGCGATGACAGCAAAGCCGCTAAGAACATTGGTGAAGTTATTCAACTAATGGAAAATGCGTCAATTTATGGTTTAAATGCCGAAAATTATGACACGAAACTATTGCACGAAAAGCTGACGGCTTTAAAACCACCACTGGATGCGCATAGTAAAGACCTAGCATTGTATGACACAGCTATTAGTATCTCTTTGCTACGGTTTTTGCACGACTTGCATTATGGTCGGATAAATCCTAATGACTTGGATTTTAATATCCAATTAAGACCAGAAAAAACTCTCGATTTACCCACGTTGATTGCTAACAGTTTGGCGCAAGATACCTTGTCACAGTTACCTGTAGCAGTCGAACCTAAACTACAGCAGTATCAAAAATTAAAACAAGCATTGGCGGCTTATCGTATCGCTGAAAAATCCCAGCCTTTTACATTACTGGTTAAATCATCGATTAACCAAGGTAATTCACTACCAAAAAGCGTGGAACTACAGCAATTCTTAGTCGCGATGGGGGATTTACCAGTAGATAAAGTTGATAATTCAGCGGTGACTTATACCGATACTATTGTTGGCGGTGTTAAAAAATTCCAACAACGGCACGGTATAACGGCTAATGGTGTGATTAATAAATCAACAGCGACGGCCCTTAATGAGCCGCTAGGTCAACGTATCACGCAAATTGAATTGGCGATGGAAAGATTGCGCTGGCTGCCTGAAATTAACGAAGGACGCGCCGTTATTGTCAATATTCCTGCGTTTCAATTATCTGCCTTTGATGATATTACCCAAGATACTCCCACAACAACCATGCGGGTAGTCGTTGGTAAAGCGGCGAAAAATAAAACCCCTTTATTGACAGCCGATATGCGTTTTGTTGATTTTCAGCCTTATTGGAATGTGCCGTTTAAAATTGCCAGAGATGAAATTTTACCCAAATTGATGGTAAATCCTGGTTATTTATCTGGGCAAAACATGGAATTAATTTCACGGTCGGGCAAGAGAATTGGCGGTGAGGATGGAGAATCATTCGCTGAACAAATTAGACAAGGTGCAATGGGTATTAGACAGAAACCAGGAAAAGGTAATGCCTTGGGCAAAGTGAAATTTATTTTTCCCAACAAAAGCGATGTCTATTTACACGATACTCCGTCTGTGTCGTTCTTTAGTCGAGCGCGTAGAGACTTAAGTCATGGTTGTGTACGCGTTGCACATCCTGAAGAACTAGCAAAATTTGTGCTTAAGAACCAAGATGGCTGGGATACTTTTTCGATAGAAAAAGCACTGAAATCGCCTAAAAACCAGCGCGTGGTATTGAAAAATACCATACCCGTGTTATTCCTTTATAACACATCGTTTTTTGATGAGCATAATAACCTAAGTTTTTATCCTGATATTTACCATCACGATGCAACCTTGTTAGAGGCTCTTAAAACGCAGACAGATTTATCCGATAAAGTATTGTTTGCTCCCAAAGAAGTAGTACTACCGCCGACAGATGAGCAACCTGTAAACACAACAAACGCAAATCAGATAACACCTGCTGTTGAATCGGTAGCAACTGCCGATACAAAGCATATTCAATCGGTGACAACTCCAAAAGCGGATTCAACTGTATCTCCATAAGAGCTTATGACAGAGGCGCGATTTATCGCGTCTCTTTAAGAGGCTTGGTGACAGGTTCAGGTTTAACCCACTACCATCTAAACTTACCCTATTTACTGTCGAAACAAGGAATTAAAAATATGTTTTTTTGACTTCCGACAGGACACCATTGTCATAGCGATATTAATGACTGCCAGTATTTTAAAGGACTGGCAGTCATGCGCACAAGTAAAAACAACAGATTTAATTCACTACCGTTTAGAGTACCAACTAGGGTTGCACGCTAATAAAACGTGTGACAAGGCTTGAGCTTAATAGAAGCGGGGGCATAATGCCCCCTGTATTTGTACGAATGTTTTTATGACAATGGAACTACTGTAAGTAATTTACCAAGTTCTAACATCACCTGTATCCAGATGAACAAAATTACTACCTGGATAGTAACCTACGCCACCTTGAGCCATACTAAGTGCGGCATCTCTGATTGTTCTGCTATCAACGCCTGCAATGCGAATGTCGATTGCGCGTCCTTCCATGTGCAAGCTGTTTCTGGCAACGCCACGATTGTTTCTGCGTAAATGCGCATTAGTAAACGGAGAACGATAGCCACAAACAACATGAATAGGTCTTTTATTAACACCAAGAGTCGTTTGCAAATCATGTAGTTGATCTAGCAAGGCAATATCAACAGGATGAACTTCATCGGTTAAATGGTCACGGTACAGATGATTAATTTCATGGAGTGCGTCAGGAAGATATCTACCACGCTCAAAATAGGTGACGTTTATATTGTCACCCGTAGTGATATTTTGTAAGGCAAGCGATCTGTGCGCTATATTATTGCCAAAGCGGCTTGTGGCTTGACCCTGCGAAGCAAAGCGATTTTGTGTGTTGCTATACAAAGGTGTACTGAGTTCTGGTTCGTCACGAGAAGCGAATTCTTGCATATCAAGATGATGCCCTCCATCGTGTTGTTTGTGTAAAGAACTATGAATACGCGAGTTACTGTTGTTTGAGGCGAGTCGATTATCACCGTGTAGGTGATGTTTGCTATCGTGACCTTTGTGTAAAGAGCTGTGAATACGCGAATTACTGGCAAGCTCTTTGTGAGAAAGATGATCGTGGTGAGTGCTGGCAGTTTTTAAAGCTAGTCTGTCATGTAAAGAGCTTTTAACGTGTGTAGTCGCGTGTTTTGCTGTGTCTTTTTTGGGGCTAGCTGCATGTGTAACATGTTTAACCGCTGCTTCTGCGATACCAGAGCCACCAATAGCCAACAAAGAACCGTAAGCCATGCGCGTTAGAAAACTGCGTCTTGATGCAATAATGTTGGTTTCGTTAGTAGTCATATTTTTTGATAGTTGATTTTTCATAAGTATGTTCTCTCATGGTTTTTTATTATTCTGCCCACTTAGTCTTAACCTAATCTTAAATTTATCCTGATATTGCCCAAAATTTTTAAAAACGATCATGATTAAAAAATATATTATGTGTAAAAATACCCGCAATGACTGGCAAATATCAATAATGAATCGTCAAAAAGTAGCCGAAAAACACAACAAAAGGCTAAAATACAACGCATATTAAATGCGCAAGCGTTTAAATCATCTTCCATTAGCGAGCCTACAAAATGCAATCAGAACACCATCAATTATTTAGCTTTGAATTTTACCCACCCAAAACTGAAGAAGGCGCGGCAAATTTGCAAGGTGTACACAGCAAATTAGCGGCACTTAACCCCGATTTTTTTTCAGTCACGTTTGGCGCGGGTGGTTCAACACGCGATAAAACCTTTGATACCGTTGTTGATATTCAAACTAAAGGCATAGCCGCCGCGCCGCATTTATCGTGTGTGGCATCAACCAAGGAGAATATTCGTGCTATTTTGCAAAACTATCGACAACATGGTATTGCCAAAATTGTCGCGTTAAGAGGTGATTTGCCTTCTGGCATGATGTCGGCGGGGGAATTTCGTTATGCCAATGAATTAGTGGAATTTATACGGCTAGAAACGGGCGATTATTTTGATATTCATGTTGCGGCTTATCCTGAAGTCCATCCTCAAGCAAAAGACGCGCAGGAAGATTTTAAAAATTTTAAACGTAAAGTGGCAGCAGGGGCGAATGCCGCGATTACTCAGTATTTTTACAATGCCGAGGCGTATTTTTATTTTGTTGATTTGTGCGAAAAAAATGGAATTACCATTCCTATCGTACCAGGCATCATGCCTATTACTCAGTATTCTCAACTGTTTAGGTTTTCAGAAATGTGCGGCGCAGATATTCCGCGTTGGATGCGTAAACGCTTAGAAAGTTTTGGTGATGATAGAGAGGCGATACAGGAGTTTGGTTTAGAGCTGGTCAGTAATCTTTGTCAACGTTTGCTAGATGGCGGTGCGCCTGGACTGCATTTTTATACCATGAATCAGTCTGCGCCTACGCTAGCTATTTTGGAGCGATTACAAACAAAGGCATAATCCAGTGGGGGCGATTTAAATCGCCCCTACGCACTATTTTGTAAGTCTAGCTTTGAGCAGACAATCGACTTTTTACTTCGTTTTCAAGCAGCGTGTCATGATGACGACGTAAGGTTGAATCAGTTGGACGTGCAGGTAAACTGGCTGCAACTTGGTTATGTAAATGAGTCAGATAATGTCTTTTTAGTTGTGAATCTTCAGGAATTTTGGATGCTTTACGTTCTGGCAGTGACACAACAACGCCTTTATCGCTGGCTTCAGGTTTAGCTGATGGTGTAATAATGGCTTGAATTTCTTCCACAACTGGCACAACTACAATAGCTTCGGGTTTTTCAACAACGGATGGAGTTAGCTTTTTTTTATGATTTTCATAACGAGCAAATAGTTGTTGAATCGTGTCTTGACTGCGTAAAGATTGCTCAAGTTGATCGGCAATTTGGGTATCATGATGACGAGATAAAGCAGAGTCGGTAGGGCGGGGTGGATTAATCGCGCTAACGATAGCGTGTAAATGTGTCAGATAATGCCGTCTTAATGTAGAGTCTTGAGGCAGATTTTCGTTAGTAGGTTCTGGTGACTTTTCAATTTTAGGCGTTGCTTGTGCGATAGCTGGCTTATTTACTGACTCAACAGGTTTAGATTCAGTGGACGCTACGACCTTATCAGCGTGCTTGGTTTCTTGTTTTATCGGTTTTGCTGATTCAAGAACATTATCTGGCGTGGTGGCTGATTTTTTGTTTTTTATTTTAAAAAAATAAAACGCTAAAGCAATAAGTGCAATAGCAATGATGAATTCGATCATAAATAATACTCCAAGTGTAATGCCCCATAAGTCACGGGTAGCTATGTTTCAATCTTTTACAAAATGTAGAAACGGGAACGACGATTCTATCGCTTTTTTATAAAATTAATCAATGGTTTATAATGCCCGTCCATGAGCATGAGCAAACAGGCGTTTATAAATCTGATACGCCAATAATCGACCAGTTATCAAAATTGAGCGGATCTTCCTGTTTATCACCTTTGTTATAGGTTATGCGGCAAGCATATTTTTTTGTGACGCTAGCTGATGAATTGCCAGTCGTAGTAATTTCACCATTAATAATGTATTCGTAATTACCAATATCCCATGCTTTAAGCGGTTTTTCTGCAAAAACAATAGCAGTATCTGGAGCAGTTTCAGATTTGATGTAGTTATTACAGTGCATAAAAGCAATGTCAGACAATGGCGTAGATATGGCTAAATTGCTGCCTTGGTCTTTAGTATCAATTAAAAACCAATCGGATTTAATAACATCATAGACCCAAGGCATAATGAATTTTTGTTGCGAAACAGAAAGAGCAGCCAATCCAATTATAAATAGTAATACGCGGTGTTTTTTTAATCCAGCTACCAATGATGACATAAGGTTCTTCATAAATTTGTGAAGGTTAATTTAACGTTTGGGGGCTGATTCTAGCAGAAATCAATAGATTAAGCGTAGGTAATTTTTCATTGAACATAATTTAACTGCTATCAAATCATGCGCAATGAAAACCTCACCTTATTCCGCTAAATATTGACGCTTTGCATTAAGTTTTGTTATAAATTTTAGCATTCAAATCAAAGCCTATGAGCATAATTAAACAGTTAAACTGTAGCCACAGCATAATGACCATGATGGTACCGATACTGCCATAGACTTTATTATAAGTACCAAAATTGTTGACATAATAATTGAATAACAAGGAAGCGGTGATCGATAAAACCGTTGCCAACAACGCACCTGGGCTGATTAATTTATAATTGGCTGAATTAACGGGGCCAAAATAATACAGCAAGGAAATGGCGGTAAATAACAACAAAAACACAATCAGCCATTTCCCTAAAGTCAGCAGGACGATGACAATACCATCACTCAACAGTAAGCCATGAGCAATCGCATAATTGATGGCAATTTCGCTAAATATAATCAGCAACGAAGCGGTTAGAACCAGTAGTGACAGTGCGCCAAGCAAATACAATGAAACAATTCTTTGTTTAATAAACGATCGGGTTTCAACAACATGAATAGCTTGATTAAACGCATCTATAAGGGCGTTAATACCATTAGTAGAAAGGTACAGGGTGACTAAAAAACCAAATGATAACAAGCCATTGTGCTGATTTTTTACTAAATCATTAATAGTTTCAACAGCCGCTTGATAAGCGTTTTCAGGTAACAGCGAGTGCATATCATTGAGTACCTGCTGGTGCAAATTGTCGATAGGCAAAAATGGTATCAAGGAGAAAAAAAAGATAATGGCAGGAAACAAGGCGAGAAAAAAAGTAAAGGCGACCGCAGATGCTCGTGTGCTAATGGCACTTTTTTGAGTTTCTACCAAAAAGAAATAACCAATGTCATACCATGTTAGTTGGCTATAACAGGGCAATCGCATGGTTTTAGAGCTATCTATTAGTTTTTGTATAGCGGCAACTAGCAGAATTTTCAGTGCATGGATATTATTCATCATTAGACTTACCGTTGAACAAGTGACAGATTTTATACGCGGTTAAGCAATTGTTTGTTAGTTACTAGAAAATTACTCTGTGCAAAATTTTACCGATTAAATGATAATGGCAGTTTAACAGTGATGTTAACTAATTTATTAACTGGTGTTACGCAGGGTCAATGACAGTGTGCATCATCAATTACTAATAACAAAGGTACATGGGCGTACCAAAATTGCTAATCAACAACCTAATACGAGGTCATTTTATGAAAAAAATAGCATTTTTTAGCATTGCAATGCTGGTTTCGAGCAGTATTTTTGCAGGCACAGAACATTATCTATTACGCGATGGCAATCATGTTCATCACTTAAAAATCACTGAAATCAACAAAGAATATACGGTGAATGCGGATATTGATTTTGAAGCGAATGCTAATGAAAAAGACAAACCTGCTTGTTCAGCCAGTATTTCTGGTGAAGCAAAAGCCGATAAAGACAAATTGGTTCTAAAAAAACATTCTGAAAGTGAAGCGACTTACTGTGAATTAACTATTCGGGTGAGTGAAACAGGTGCAAAAGTAGAGCAATCAAAAGACTGTGATAATTTTGCTGCGGGTATCTGTCATTTTTCTAGTGACGATAAAGAGTTAGTAAAAATTAAGTAACGCAAACTTATTGCCACGGATGACATAAAAATCGCTGTCATCCGTGTGCAATACGCGTGTCATTATGCCAACACCTCGCTTCGTAATGAGCTATCGAGTCAATAAGACAGACTGTTTCAACATCCATTGATTTACTCAGTGTCAAAAAACACACCCTAATTATTAAGGCGACACTGAAAAATTTTTAACGCATTAAACACTAAGGATTATCCTGCATGAATATTTTTTACACCTTGTCTGGCTTTGCAGTCGGCTTATTAGTCGGCATCACAGGGGTAGGTGGTGGCTCATTAATGACCCCGTTGCTGGTTTTTTTATTCAATTTTCATCCAGCAACCGCAGTAGGAACAGATTTATTATTTGCCGCATTGACTAAAGTGAGTGGTGTCTGGGTACATCATGGTAAACATGGTTCAGTTGATTGGAAAATTGTCGGCTGGTTATCGCTGGGCAGTTTGCCGTTTGCGATAGCGACGTTATTTGCGCTGAAACATTTGAGTTCTATCGGTAAAGAAATTACTGGCACGATTACCTTTACCTTAGGCGTTGCCTTGATACTGACCGCTTGCGCACTGTTTGTGCGCAGTGCGTTATTACATAATGCTGAAAAATTAGGGCAAATTGATGATGAGCATAGCAATCTCGAAAATGCCGCGCGTTTTAAACAGTTAGAAATTCCTGCCACCGTGTTGATTGGTGTGATGTTAGGCATATTAGTGACACTAACGTCAGTTGGGGCGGGCGCACTGGGTACGGTGGCACTGTTATTTTTATACCCAAGAATGACCACGCTGAAAATTGTTGGCACCGATTTGGCACACGCGATTCCACTGACAGCAGTTGCAGGTTTTGGGCATTGGGTACTAGGCAATGTTGATTTTGAATTATTGGGTGGCTTATTAATGGGTTCAATACCAGGTATCTGGATTGGTAGCCATTTAAGCGCGAAAATCCCTGAAAAAGTGTTACGCCCCGTGTTAGCTACAGTGTTATTGCTGATTGGATTTAAATTTGTGTTGCAATAAGTGTTTGCATGGATAGTGTACAAACGCAAAGTTTTTTCCGCGAGTCATCTGACAATCAAATTTTAACGCGTGGGGCTTATTCAGCTACGCCGTTATATTTTTTAAATCATCTGATAGGCAATAAATGGCTGGTATCCCATAGCCTTCGAGAACTGGGTGCTTATGTCAATTATCAACCTAGCCCCGAAGGAATTCGAGATTTTTTGTGTTACGGTTTTGTGCCAGCACCCCGCACCATTTTTCAGGGTATATCCGCTGTTCCTCCGAACATGACTTGTTGCTTATCGTTGCTTGATAATCAAATCGACTGGAGTCTTGCTAAAATCCCAACAAGACCGCCATTACAGCAGCCAGAAAACACCTTTTGGCAACAACTTTGCGCACACACTAAAGCTAATCAGGCGGCGGTATTACTGTCAGGTGGCTTGGATAGTGCGATGATTGCCGCCGCCGCGACAGCATCAGGAACAAAAATTACCGCCTACCACGCACGATTTGGTGGTGCTGATGTTGGCGAAGGCACGGATACTCACGCCGCCAGAATGACCGCACAACACCTTGGCTTGGCACAAAAAGAAATTGTAGTGAATTCTTTGGATGCCCTGCGTTGGTTTAGTAAAACTGTTGGTGCGTTGGATCAGCCGTTAGGTGATCCTGTGTTATTACCGTTTTATTTGCTCTTTAAAGCGATTGGGCAACACCAACCACAGCACACGGTATTAACAGGCGAAGGTGGCGATCAATTATTTGGCTCTTGGTCTATGAAACCTATGATTATGCGCGAGCTATATCCAGAAACAGGTTATCAACGCGAGCTAGGCTATTTAGCCAGTTTTCATAAGTTTTCCGCTGAGTGGTCTGAGTTAATGTCAACTAAACTTGGGCAACAGTTGGAGTCTACTGTTTGCCTTGAAAGCCCTATTCAACAAGCCTTTGCTTCATCACCCTCGGCAGATTTTTGTAATCAATTACGCTGGGTAGATTTACAATTAAAGGGATTGCAACATATCGCGCCTAGAATAGAGGCAATGGCAAAAGCACACCAGCTTAGTTTGCAGCATCCTTTTTTTCAGCCCGATATGATTGAGTTAGGCATCGCTTTACCTAATCACTTAAAATTAGCAGGGGCAAAAGATAAAGTTTTGCTAAAAATGCTTGCTCATTCATACTTACCCGAACAAGTGGTAGAGCGGCGAAAACAAGGTATGGGTGTGCCTACCAGTGAATGGTTTCGGCGTGGCTTACGACCCTTAGCTGCTTATTGGTTACATAAAAAGCGTTTAGAAAAATCGGGTTTGTTAAATCCTCACACCGTTCAAGACATCAGACGGCAAAACATCACTGCCAGTGATGGTCGTGCTAGACGTTGGGGTGATAGGCTTTGGATGCTATGTGTTTTAGAATGTTGGTTTGCTAGTCTTTAATTAAATTTAAGAGGTAGATTATGAAGTGTATCGATTGCGGAAAAGACTCAAGTAAAAAAGATCGAGGTGTAAGCGGTGGGCGGTGTAGCTCGTGTTACCACGCCTTTGTCACAGATCCACTTGAAGACGGCTTAACTGATATAGCAATAAAATCAGCAGTGGATACAGTTTCATCCAATGGAACTCTTTATTTTTCCAAAGACAATCTTAGGTATCAGCTACAACGTAAACTCAATAAAAAAATCAAACTATGCAGTATCGCTTTGGTGGTTTTAGTGGTTATTTTTATTGTTCTATTGGTTTTTGCATTTATTGCGCGTGGTGCTTTTGTTGTACTAACTCTTGTCAGTGCTGCTACTCTGTTAGTGCCTTTAGTTGCAAAAGCGCGGTTTAAAACTAATATCAGCAAGCTACCCACGCTAGTTGATAAATGGCTGGTCGTTAATCCCCATGAAAAACTACTAACTGCGGAAAAGTCTCAAGCTAACACTGACGGTGTAAGTGCCGCTAACTTAGATGATATTTCCTTTGATAGAGTGCTTATCTGTGAACGTGATGAAACTGTGGATTTTTTTCTCAGCAATTTGTTTCACTTTCATTATTCCTGCCCCGTGCTGGGTGGTAGTGGTTATCCAAAAGATATTTATGAGGATATGCTACGGCGTTTAAAACAAAATCCTAATGTAAAAGTATTTTTATTGCACGATTATTCACCCGCAGGTATTGCCTTTGCGCGGCGTATTAAGACTGACCCAAAATGGTTTGGTGGACAACGTTACACTATTGTTGACTTAGGTTTAAATGGCGAGCAAAAAAAGCTGTTTAAAGATATGACTTTTAGATTCGTTGACCGTAATAAAAAGGTCAAAGAAACCGCTGAAGTAGCCTTATTTGCCCCCGCAGCATTAATCGGCTTGTGTGGTGCAGCGATTAACGAAGGCGTACCGTTTGATTTAGTAACCAGCGTAGCGGCAGCTGCTAGCGGCAGTAACGGTTACGGCTAGTGAGTCGATTTCAAGTTTATTCTGGTTCTGCCCCTGAACGCTTTATTGCACAACTTAACCAAGAAAAAAACTGGCAACTATTAAACCATCAGTCAATAGTTTTTGCCTTTATGCCTGATAGTCGTTGTGATATTGGCGAACAAAGTACATTGTTCGCCTCGCCAGACGGACGTTGTGTCGGTGTCTTTTCGGGCAAATTATTTGATTTTGACAAGCTAACCCAGTGCTTTAATCACGATTTAACTAAAGCACAAAAACTAGCCGTGCTATTGCAACAGTTATACACTAAACACGGTGTGAGCTTTCCGTTGGAACTACAAGGCTTTTTTGCCATTGTCATGCTGATTGATGGTCAGTTATTGGCGGTGCGTGATGCGATTGGTGAAAGACCTGTGTACATTCTGCAAACGCCCACCAGCATTGTAATCGCTGATCGTTTAGCGGCACTGATGGCTTATTCAGAATGTAGTCGTGTCATTAATCCCGCAGGTGTGAGTGATTTTTTAAGCACTGGCTTTTCCCCATTTGCGCGTACTCCCGTCCAAGGTGTTAGCAAACTGTTTGCAGGGGTGACGGCAACTATTAGCCCGTCAAGTATTGAAAGCTTTCATTACCACGAGTTACGCGATCAAAATGAAGCGATTGCTGAATTGCAATGTATTGAACAAGTCAGAGCCTCATTAGAATTAGCGGTTGCTAATCGTTTTGAAGCTAATACCAAAACGGGTTTATTACTGTCAGGTGGTTTGGATTCTAGCCTAGTGGGTGCGTTAATCGGTGGGCATTCACTCACCGCTGCCTATTCGCTAAACTTTGGTTCAGAATACCGTAACGAATTAGAATTTTCTGGTTTAATGGCGAAGCACTTGAATATTCCTGCGCGAGTCATTACTGTGACTTCTGCGATGATTAAAGCCAAGTTTTTACAAACCGCGACTATTTTGGATGAACCCATAGGTGATCCTCTGACTGTACCGAATATTATTGTAGTGGAAGAAGCGGCAAAGGAAGTGCAGTTGGTGTTTAATGGTGAAGGTGGCGACCCTGTGTTTGGTGGTCCCAAAAATCTGCCAATTATGGCTTATGAAGCTTACGGCGTAGGAATGCAAGAATTTTCCCGCGAAGATATGTACTTAAGGGCTTATAACAAAGGTCATGAACATTTGCCGCATTTATTATCCAAAGATTTTCAGCAGCAACTTAAAAATTATTCAAGTTCTGCCGAATTACTCGCGCCGTTTCTCAATGACACAAGTTTTAGCTCTTATTTACATCGCTTGATGCACATTAATTTACGTTTAAAAGGCGCGGCGCAAATTTTACCCAAAGTGTTAAAAGCGTCAGCGGCGGCAGATATTGCAGTGCGTTCACCGTTGTTTGATAGACAATTAGCAGAATTAGCGTTTAGTTTGCCGCCTGCGATGAAATTAAAACGCTCGATTGAAAAATATGTTTTAAAGCAGGCGGTCAGTGATATTGTGCCTGCATCAATTATTAGCCGACCTAAATCTGGTATGTTAGTCCCCGTACATTATTGGTTTAACAAAGAACTTAGATCGTTTGCTAAGGAGGTTTTATTACATAGCAACGCTAAAATTCGTAAGCTAATCGAACCAAAAGCACTACAAGACCTTATTAACTTTAAAGGAAGTGGTATAAAGCCTTATTATGGTGATAGATTATGGCTCTTGTTATCCCTAGAATTATGGATGCAAGCTCACAATATTTCTGACGGACTGTAAGCAATGAGACGACACATTTTATTTTTTATCCTGTTAGTTAGTTTTTTTGGAAATCATGCTGCATTAGCAGAATCCAGTTTTTTCAACATCGGTGCTAGCAACAGCAAAGAAACGCCTGTAGCTCCTATGCTTGCTGAAAAAATAACGACTACACTCAAAAAACTTCCTGAAGAGGGTGGGTTTCTCAATCACATTGAACTAATTGAAGGCATTAGAGCAATGGATGGCGAAATAGCCAGCTCAGGAGAAATAAAAATTCTGGTCAATTTGGATTGGCAATCGCTACCCAGTCATCCAGATCAACGTAAAGCGTTAGATAACGCTGCTGCACATATCGTCAACGCAGTTTTTACTGAACATAACGACATCACAAAATTGCGTGTTATCGTTAAAATACCCAAAAGCAACGGTGATTATCAAAGTGCTGCAAAAGTATTTTCTTTCACACGCGCAACATGGGAACTCACTAAAAATGATTCACGCTATAATCTGAACACACCGACAGGCGCGGGCTTGTTATTAGCATTGGGCGATTATGTCATATTAACAGCACAAGGTTGGACACGCGGTTATTAATCGCAGCAACTTAGGAGGGAATAATGACAACACGAATAGAAACAAGTGCGCAGGTTTGGAGTAGTTACTGGGGTGAATTACTCTATGATGACAGTAGTAAAAACAACTCAATAATTTATGGTTTTGAAAATGAATCACCTGAGTATGCCGATAATAAACAAGTGACTATTCCCAGTGATGGCGCGTGTTTTGGTTTTGTTGCTAATGGCAGAGTCAGTCTACAAGATCGTCGGGTGAATTGGTGGATAAATGCAGGGCAATGGTTTAGTGTGCCTAGTGGTTTTGTTCTCAATTTAACCGCTAATAGTCGCGTGCTAGTCGCCCAAAATATTGGCTATCAAGGTATTTATGCAATGGGGGGGCCGATAGAAGAACAAGGTCGTTTACGCTATATTGATGGCTGTAGCGATACCTTGTTGTGTGCGCCCCCGTTACTAGGTGATCCGTGCCTGAATTACCTGCATTTTCCCGCTGATATTAGACAAACTGCACATACTCATCCATCATTTCGTACGGGAATTATTGCTAAAGGGCAAGGTATATGCGTGGCTAATCAGCAAGAATTCACCTTATCAGTGGGGACATTATTTTACATCGCTAAAGATACAGAACATCACTTTATCACTGAAACCAACACTATGGATGTAATTGCCTATCATCCTGACAGCGATTGGGGACCCACCCATAACGAGCATCCTATGGTTAATCGCACTTGGGTTGATGGACATAAAATTGACAATCACGCCCCACAACATCAAGCCGCCACTATTATTCGTGGTCGCTGAGTATGGTAGACTAAACCCACATTAACAATAATTAAGGACTAACTAACATGGCCGAAACTGTAGATGAATTAACGATTACTTATGAAGACGGTGGTATTGAAACCGTCAAAGAACTGGATAAAAAAGTATTAACTAAAGGTGCGTGGGCAACAATCATGTACCGTTATCAAGAATGGAATCGTGCCAAGGAAGAATACGGTGCGGATAAATACACAATTCGCCGTTATCAAAAACGCAACGGCGAATATCAGCAAAAATCTAAATTTAATATATCCAGCACCGACCAAGCCAAAGCTATTATTGCTGCTCTGGAAGAATGGATAGAAAAATAACTATTTTTTAAATAATTACAGCGCGAATACAGCTAATTTTTTGTGCCAGATAAGGCGAGGGTAAACCCCATCCCGCCAATTATTTACAATCAGCAGAATCAGTTGCTTTGCCTGAAATATTCGACACAGTACCAAAGTGGCTATCGCTGGCATGGTAGCCACCAAAGGACACGCCTATTATTTAGAAGAACGCTCGCTCGGACATATTGACGCAGGCGCGAGAACCAGCCTGTTAATGATTTGTGCGATTGTTGCAGTGTTGGCTGAATAGTGGAATCTGTAGAAACCTGCTAACAGACAAACTCAGAAGTCAAAAATGGTATGCCCGTATCTGCACCAAGCCGATTTATCGTTGATAAATAACAAATCTAAATAATGACAACTATTCACACCATCCTTGAAGAATTCAGACAACTCGCCACTTCAACAACCGATAGGACTAAAAATGCCGCTGATGCCCTACATAATCAGCTAATCCTACGCGCTCAAAATTTAGAGAATAGTAAAATTGATTGGTCAAAATTTAGCAATCTTTTGCCTAGTTTAAGATAGAAGCCTTTTCAAAAAACCGCAGCGTGTTGGCACTGCCCCAATTCTTCAGCGGGTAATGTGACTTCCCGCCCACTACTGAACTTATACCCTCACTTTCTAGCTAGATAATTTAAATATGTCAAACCTGTTAAAAGCAATAAAATTAATAGTCGATAATCCAATAATAAAGGTTAAAGATTATTACTCTGGTCGTAATAGAGCAAACTCTGTTGGTGAGGCATTAGAAAATTATGTAAAGGATATTTTTGCAGATTCTTTTGAATTGTCTGAGCAGGAAAGATTGGAAAAATTCAGCGAAGTTTTTTCATATTTAGGCAATCAAAACAATCCACCTGATATTATGTTGCGAAACGGTGATGCGATAGAAACTAAAAAAGTACAAAGTCCTACAAGTGCTTTGGCTTTAAATAGTTCTTATCCAAAAGATAAACTATTTGCAGATAGCTCTATGCTTACTCAAGCCTGTAAAAACTGTGAACAATGGATAGAAAAAGATATTATTTATATCATCGGTCATACCAATGATACGGATATAAAATATTTATGGTTTGTCTATGGTGATTGTTTTGCAGCAGATAAAGAGGTTTACGAAAAAATTAAAAAGACTATTTCTTCGGGTATTAGAGAAATTCCCGATGTTGAATTTACTGAAACCAATGAGTTGGGAAAAGTAAAAAAAGTTGATCCTTTGGGTGTTACAGACTTGAGAATTAGAGGGATGTGGCATATTGAAAATCCGCATAAAATATTTTCTTATTTGAATAAAATCAATCATAATTCAAAGTTTCAAATATTTTGCTTAATGAAAACCGATAAATTCAACACTTTTCCTAATGAGGATAAAATTGCTTTGCAAACACTTAAAAAAGATCACTATTTAATAGAGGAAACAAAAATAAAAAGTCCAAATAATCCTGCTCAGTTATTGGATTGTACATTAATAACATTCCAAGTTTATTAATATGAAATTAGTTACCTTTTTTGCTGGTGCGGGTGGTTTAGACTTAGGTTTTTCTAAAGCGGGATTTAATGTTATTTGGGCAAATGAATATGATAAAGAAATTTGGGAAACTTATGAGAAAAATCATAAAAGTGTTTATTTAGATAAACGTAGCATTACTAATATTCCTATTAATGAAATCCCTGAATGTGACGGTATCATTGGAGGCCCACCATGTCAAAGCTGGTCTGAAGCAGGCGCATTAAGAGGGATTAATGATAAAAGAGGACAATTATTCTATAATTTTATTAACGTGTTAGCTGATAAGCAGCCTAAATTTTTTCTTGCGGAAAATGTATCGGGTATGCTTTTGCCTGTTCATAAAAAAGCATTAGAAAATATTAAGGCGATGTTTAAAGAATGTGGCTTTAATTTGTCATTTCAATTGCTAAATGTATCTAATTATGGCGTACCGCAAGATAGAAAAAGAGTTTTTTTTGTTGGTTATAGAAACGACTTAGGTATTGAATTTGAATTTCCTATGCCCAATACCATTGAAAATAAAATATCTTTGAGCAAAGCAATAGGTGATTTAAAAGATAATGTTTTGCCTGCGATACAGGGTAATTATACCAATGGCGATAATTGTATTATTCCAAATCATGAATATATGACGGGAGGATTTTCTCCAATATATATGTCAAGAAATAGGGTTCGTAGTTGGGATGAGGTTTCATACACTATTCAAGCGGGTGGTCGTCATGCACCTATGCACCCACAAGCCCCAAAAATGCAACTTGTAAAACAAAATGTTAGGATATTCGTCCCAGATCAAGAAAGTTTATATCGTAGATTAAGTGTTAGAGAATGCGCAAGAATTCAAACTTTTCCAGATAATTTTATTTTCTATTATAAAAATGTTTCAGCAGGTTATAAAATGATCGGTAACGCAGTACCTGTTCGAATAGCAAATATCTTAGCAAAAAAAATATGGGATGATTTGTCAGGATTAAAAACTACCGAGAAATCACAAGGTAAGCGTAGGCAATTAATGTCAAATGCAATTGAAAATTCAGTTATTGACGTGATGTAGTCAAATAGTTATACCATACTAAATAGAGGTTAAAAATGAGCTATAAAACCAGTTTACTAAAACTCGCTATAAAATGCGCTCCTATCAAAATAATTTTGTGGATCGCCAATATAAAACTGAAAGGCATTGCCGAATTAACAGTTTTTCGTTTTGATCTTGATGCACGAACAGCTCACGTTCAAACACAACTTTTCGGTGAGGCAGAACCGATAGACGTTTGGGTGGATGGTTTCGGGATTATGAGCAATGGACAATCCCACCAATTTATTATTCAACAGGCAAAATCTAACAAGCCGTGGTTAAATAATATCCTAGCCCATATTGTAGGCAAAGCGTGGAAAATTCCTGCAATACCGCAATTAGCTGCTCAAATGGAGCTTATTGCCGAACTATTAAAACTCGACCATCCAGAACAGCAAGATAACTAATAAATAAACCGCCGAGGTTTTTAAAGCCTCGGCGGTTTGAGTTACTTATACAAGCTGGCTTTTGCTAAAAAATTACTACGATTTGGGCTTTATTGATTAGCCCTTAATTAACTATATTTCAAGGAAAAACGTGTTAAAAGCAAGTGAATTAAAAACAGGATCAGTGGTTGAAATTAATGGCGTTGCTCATATCGCTAAGCAAATTGAAGTGAGAAATCCATCCTCACGCGGAGCATCGACATTATATAAAATCCGTTTTACCAATCTTAAAACGGGGCAGAAGCTGGATGAATCTTTAAAAGGCACGGATATGTTTAAAGAGCCAGATTATGCGCGGGTAAAAGTGCAGTATTCATACCAAGATGGTGATAGTTTCATTTTTATGAATAGCGATGATTACACGCCTTACGCCCTAGATCGTGAAGACATCGCTGCGCAAATCGGGTTTTTAACCGAAGGTTTAGAAGGCATTGTGGCGTTATTGGTAGACGATACTGTTATCACGATTGAATTGCCTGCTTCAGTGGTGTTGACCATCATAGAAACCGCGCCGTCTATTAAAGGTGCGACTGCGGCAGGACGCACTAAAACTGCCAAACTCAGTACAGGCATTGAGGTACAAGTACCTGAATATCTGGAGACCGATGAGCTAATCAAAGTGAACACTGAAACAGGTAAGTTTATGTCGCGGGCTTAAGTGACTGTGAAAGAATTCATTGCTGGAGTTCAAACTATGCTTTGGACACCAGCAGTTTTTTAAGCGAGATACTCATGTCGTATTTAGATAACTCACTCACCGCCCCACAAGGGAGTTTTATTCTGTACCGTTTGCCGTATCGTCCGCGTGAGTTATTACGCGCTTGGGATGCTGCGGATGAGTATGTGTTGGATACGCTTGCCGAACACTCATTTACCACGAATGATCGTGTGTTGATTGTTAATGATACTTTCGGCGCGTTGGCAGTGACCTTAAATCAGACTAATCCCCAATCGTTGTCTGACTCCTATTTATCACAGCAAGCGACACGGCTTAATCTGCTACACAATAATCTACCTGAACAATCCGTTAAATTGGCACACAGTTTGGAAAAATTAGACGGCGTGTTTACTTGGGTGGTGATTAAGGTACCGAAAACACTGGCATTATTGGAAGACCAATTAATACGCTTACGCCCACACTGTTGTCCTGATACAAAAATTATTGTCGCGGGTATGGTTAAAGCGTTACCGTCTTCGGTGTGGAAATTGTTGGAACGCTTGTTAGGTCAAACCAGTACCTCGTTAGCCAAGAAAAAAGCACGGCTTATTTTTGTCACCTTTGATGAAAACTTGGTGATTCCAAGCAACCCCTATCCCATTGAATATCAGCTAGAAAATACCGATTATTGGCTAAGCAATCATGCCAATGTATTTTCGCGTGATCATCTCGACATAGGCACACGGTTTTTCCTACAGCATCTACCCATTAAACCTAAGGCTACAGATATTATTGATTTGGCGTGTGGTAATGGCGTAGTTGGATTGATTGCTGCCGAACGCAATCCTAACGCAACCCTATATTTTGTTGATGAATCATTTATGGCAGTTGCCTCTGCTCAGGAAAATTTTTATCGGGCATTTGGCAAAACACGCGCGGCAGATTTTCAAGTCGGTGATGGTTTAAGCGACTTTACTGAACGATCAACTGATTTGATTTTATGTAATCCACCCTTTCATCAACAAAACACTATTGGCGATCAGATTGCCATCCAGTTATTTAAACAGGCGAAAAAAATATTAAAACAAGGTGGCGAATGTTGGGTGATAGGTAATCGCCATTTAGCCTATCATCAAGACCTTAAACGGCTGTTCGGTAACTGCACAGTGATAGCAAGTAATGCTAAATTTGTAATTTGGCAGGCTATTAATTAACACTGTCTCGATACGCACCTTGTACCTTATGCCTTATTTCTATAGAATTCCCCCACCTAAACTCACCTTCACAATTCCCAGACACTCTCGCTATGGATTTAAAATTTCTCGACTTTGAACAACCTATCGCTGAACTAGAAGCAAAAATACAAGAATTGCGCAACGTGCAGTCTGATAACAACATCAATATTTCTGACGCACTAAGACAGCTAGAGGATAGAAGTCAAGCATTGACTGAGTCTATTTTTGCCAATTTATCAGACTGGCAAATATCCCAAGTTTCAAGACACCCAGGAAGACCTTACACGCTGGATTATGTTGAACGCTTATTCACCGAATTTCACGAACTACACGGCGATAGAGCCTACGCTGATGATCCTGCCATTGTGTGTGGTTTGGCGCGTCTCGACGGACAAGCGGTGATGATAATCGGGCATCAAAAAGGACGCGATACCAAAGAAAAAATTTATCGCAACTTTGGTATGCCCCGCCCTGAAGGTTATCGTAAAGCCTTGCGTGTTATGAAAATGGCAGAACACTTTGGATTGCCTATCTTATGTTTAATTGATACCCCAGGTGCATACCCTGGTATCGGCGCGGAAGAACGCGGACAAAGTGAAGCGATTGCCAGAAATTTATTTGAAATGGCAAAACTCAAAACCCCGATTATCTGTACTATTATCGGTGAAGGCGGTTCAGGGGGGGCGTTAGCGATAGGCGTGGGTGATCGCTTAATCATGTTGGAATACAGCACTTATTCGGTTATTTCTCCCGAAGGGTGCGCTGCAATCTTATGGAAAAGCCCAGAAAAAATCCCACACGCAGCAGAAGCAATGGGCATTACCTCTGACCGTATTCGTGAACAAGGTTTCTTAGATGAGGTGGTTAGAGAGCCTCTAGGCGGTGGTCATCGTGACTTTGAAACTATTTCAGCCAATTTAAAAGAAGTCTTGTTGCGTCATTTAGCAGAATTACAACAACAAACACTAGACGAACTACTGGAAAAACGCTATCAACGCATAATGGATTTTGGCGTGTTTACTGACGTTTAGCGAGAAATCTTCTCTGGTTAAACACTCCTTTTTTTATACTGCCCTTTAAACTTTGCTACGCGTAAAAAATATGTTTAATCTGATAAAGTCATTGTTTGACATCTGCCAGCTCAAAAAAGCACCGCAGGATTTGCCCCACTCCATCAATTTACTGAAAATAGTGCTTATTGCCAATCTTTTAGTCAATTTTTTGCAATCAAATCTCAGTATTTACTGGTTTAGTGCGTTATTGAAAGCTGTTGTTGGCGTGTTACTCATTGGAGGATTTAGCTGGATTAGTTTGTTTTTTAGTCGAAAAATGCCACGATTTTATCAAACAACGACCGCTTTATTAGGCACAGATACGCTAATTGGAGTTTTGATGTTACCCGTCATTACTGCCATGAGCCTTGGTCAAGGTGGGACATTGGCATTTTTGGTGATGATCGCTTTAATTATTTGGTATTGGATAATAACGGGGCATATCATGCGTAACGCGCTGGAAGAAAGCCTCAGTTTTGGTTTGGGTCTGGCATTTTTATACTTACTGGTATCTTATTGGGTAACGGCTGTTATTGTTTCCTGATGCTATCATTACAAGGAGAAATCAATGAATAGTTACAAACATGTATTACTGGCGGTGGATTTTTTTGAACAATGTGATCCCGCCATTCATCGCGCTCAAGAACTAGCCGCTCGTTATCAGGCAAAACTCAGCATTGTTCATGTGGTCGATAGTTTGCCAATTACCGATGCAGGTTATGGTGCGGATATTCCTTTTAATCTGGACTTAACTGCCGAGCTGATGGCAAATGCAAAAACTCGATTAGCGGAACTTGCCAAACAACTGGCGATTGCCGACAATGATCAATGGTTAGAAATGGGTAGTCCTAAAACAGAAATTATCCGTATCGCCATAGAAAATAAAGTCGATTTAATTATTGTTGGCTCTCATGGTCGGCATGGATTGGCTTTATTGCTAGGGTCAACGGCTAACGGTGTTTTGCATTATGCACCGTGTGACGTATTGGCGGTACGTTTGCAAGATACACAATAATAATTATAAAAATAACACAGGATATACACATGATTGGACATATCGAAAGCTACGATCCCGAAACCCAATCGGGTGTCATTAAAAGTGAAGAACAATTTTTTGCATTTGATTTGCAAGGCTGGCAACTCAACGTACCACCCGACCAAGGCGACGATGTTTACTTCGATACAGACAACACCACTGCCATGAACATCAAATTAGTGGGTGCTTATTTAGAGCCACCCAAAGCCGTCAAATACAAATATGTGGCTGCTACCTTAGCATTGCTGTTAGGTTTTACAGGAGCGCACCGATTTTATTTAGGTTTTTCGCTCCCGTTTGAATGGAAATGGAATAGGTTTTATACGTTGGGTTTTGCACAACTCGCTCTCACCGCGCTCACTGTAGGCTATGGCGCGTTGTGGGGATTTATAGATGCTGTATTACTCTTTGCAGGACACATCAATAAAGACGCTAAAGGTCGTCCGTTAAAATAGTGCAGATAAATTTGATTTGTGTCGGTAATCGTATGCCTAGCTGGGTACAGCAAGGCTACGATGAATATGCCAAGCGTTTACCGCGTGAATGCGAACTGGTGCTGAAAGAAATTCCCGCTGGTAAACGTGGCAAAAATACCGACATTGCGCGTATTGTCAAAGAAGAAGGTGAACGCATGATCGCCGCTATGCCACAAGGCACTCATGTGTTGACTTTAGATATTCCAGGTAAACCGTGGACAACCCCCGAATTAGCGCAATCCATGCAGCGTTGGTTAGCAAACGGTCAATCAGTCTCTTTACTCATCGGCGGTCCCGAAGGTTTAGCCGATGAAGTCAAACAACTAGCGCGTGAATCATGGAGCTTATCAAAACTCACTTTCCCCCATCCACTCGTGCGTATTATCGTCGCTGAACAGCTTTATCGGGCGTGGAGCATTCTGCATAATCATCCGTATCATCGATGAACAAGCCCCGTTGCTGATTGCCGAAATAATAGCAGCCACCCAATAATGTTTGTGCGATGGACTGTCCTTGTTTCGCCGATTGTGTCCAAAAATCAAGTTGTTTGGGGAAGTTTTCTGAAAAATAGGTTTCGCTTGAGCCGTTGTGACGCGAATTACTACTGTCTTTTTCTTCTGCCATTGCTTTTAGTCGGGTTTATGTATCATCGGCAATCACTATACTATCGACTACAACAAGACATAATAAAGTCAAAAATCGTTTTTTCATGGTTTATTCTTTAGGGTTTATGGGCATTTGATAACAGCACAGACTAACAACAAGTCGCTACTGACTATAAACTGAACGATCTGACTTACCAATTATTAATAACCCTCCATCATGCTTAGCACCCTAGTCCGTTTTTCCATTCGTTTTTACGGCATCGTTATCGCGTTGGCTGTGCTTATTTTATTGGTGGGTGCGTATCGTTTTACTACTGCTGGTCTGGATATTTTTCCTGAGTTTTCCCCCAAGCAAGTAATTATTCAAACTGAATCCATAGGTTTGTCGGCTGAACAGGTTGAAGTATTAGTCACGCATCAGATTGAAACGTCTGTGAGTGGTTTGGTGGGCTTAAAAGCGGTGCGCTCTGAATCGATACAAGGTTTGTCGATTGTCATCGCCACCTTTGCAGAAAACAGTAATGTTTATTTGAATCGGCAGTTGATTAGTGAACGCTTGGCGAGTTTGATACCGCAGTTACCAAAAGGTATCACCCCGATTACTTTACCCTTGTCCTCGTCATCTGCAACGGTTTTAACCATCGGCTTAAGCTCGGAACAGCAAGATTTAATGGCGTTGCGCAGTTTAGTGGATTGGACACTGGTGCCGCGCTTGTTGGCTGTGACTGGGGTTGCGGATGTTAATGTGTTTGGCGGCGAAATAAAACAGTTACAAATTCAGCTTGATCCTGTGCAGTTGCAACGCTTCAATATATCGCTTGATGAGGTGATTCAAACTGCCTCTCAAGCGGGGATGATTCAAGGCAGTGGTTTTATTGAAAATCAAAATCAACGCTTCACTCTGCAAGTGACAGGGCAACCGCAAACGCCAGAACAATTTGCAAAAATACCCTTGCTTAACCAAGCATCGAGTAATCAGCCAATTACCTTAGGTGAAGTTGCCCACATTGAATACGCGCCAGAACCGCCAATAGGTGCAGCGCAAATCATGGGTAAACAAGGCATTGTGATGATGGTGATTGGTCAATATGGCGCGAATACTTTATCGGTATCACGGCAGGTTGAACAAACGTTGAAAGAATTTGAACCGCTGTTTCAAAAGCAAGACATTCAGTTTTATGCGCATTTATTTCGCCCCGCTGATTATATTGAAACCTCGTTGCGTAATTTATCAGGGCATTTGCTGTTGGGCGGCTTGTTCGTGGTCATTATTTTGTACGGCTTTTTGTTTAATATTCGTACCGCATTTATTTCCGCGTTGGCAATTCCTGTGTCTTTAACGGGGGCGATGCTGGTGTTGTTACAAGCAGGGGTTAATCTGAATATTATGGTATTGGGCGGTTTGGCAATTGCCTTGGGTGAAGTGGTGGATGATGCGATTATTGATACTGAAAATATTTTTCGGCGGTTGCGCGAAAACCGTTTATTACCTCAGCCACAACCCGCTAGTTATGTTGTTTACACTGCGTCAATGGAAGTGCGTAGTTCGGTGGTGTATGCCAGTTTTATAGTCGCGCTGGCATTTGTGCCATTATTAACGTTAAGCGGCGTGGTCGGACGTTTATTTGCACCGCTGGGCTATGCCTATATTTTGGCAATTTTAGTATCGTTGCTGGTCGCACTGACGCTTACCCCCGCGTTGTGTTATGTGTTGCTAGGTAAAAATAATTCAGTGTCGAGTAATGATGATCCACCACTGATTAAGCTGCTCAAACCGCGCTATAAGGCGTTTTTGGCTGTGATTGCTAAACACTTTAACGCGGTGATTATTGCCAGTGTGTTGTTATGTATTGCGGGTATTGCGGCTTTTTTCCAGTTCGATAGCAAGCTGTTACCCGAACTGCGCGAAGGGCATTATATTGTCCACACCACCAGCATTCCTGGGACTTCGTTGCAAGAATCCTTGCGTATCGGTAGCCAACTCACTGAGCAGTTTATGAAGATTAGCGGTGTGCAATCGGTGTCGCAATGGGCAGGACGTGCTGAACGTGGTGCAGATACTTATGGCAGTCATTACAGTGAATATGAAATTCGTTTGAATCCGTCATCAGGTGCAGAACAACAACGTATTCTTGAGCAATTGCGCGATATTTTGGGCAATTTTTTGGGTATTTTATACGAAGCTAATACCTTTTTAACTGAACGAATTGATGAAACCATTTCAGGCTATACCGCACCTGTGGTGGTGAATATTTATGGTAATGACTTGAATGTGCTGGACAGTAAAGCCCAAGCGGTTTCGGCAATTTTGCATGATATGCAGGGCGCGACCGATATACAACTACGTTCACCACCTGCAACACCGCTGTTACAAGTTCAGTTAAATCTCGACCAGCTAACCGCAACAGGCATTAGCCCAATGCAAGTCATGGATAGTTTGCAAACTGCTTATGAAACCCGCGTGGTCGGTAAAAACCTACAAGGCAATAAAATTTATAATGTGGCAGTAACGTTGTCGCCTGAGTTAAGACAGCAACCCGAATCTATCGCGCAACTGCCACTGAGAGCGCGAGATGGTAGTCTGATAAAATTGGAGCAAATCGCCGACATTACTCATACCGCCAGCCGTTATAATATTCTGCATCAAAATTCACAACGAAGGCAAACCGTGACTTGCAATGTATTAGACCGTGATTTGGATGAGTTTATGGCAGAATTAAAAAAACGGGTATTAACAGATATTACCTTTACCGCCGACAGTTATCCTGAATTTACAGGCGCGGCAGTTGAGCAAGCCGAAGCGCGGCGTGATTTAATCGGTTATTCTTTGTTAGCAGGCGCGGGTGTGTTAATGTTAATTTATATCGCTATCGGTAGTTTACGCAATGCGTTACTGACATTGGTTAATTTACCATTCGCGCTCATTGGTGGCGTTGCGGCGGTGTTGTTAACAGACGCAACTTTATCGTTAGGTTCAGTGGTGGGTTTTGTCACTTTGTTTGGAATTACGGTGCGTAATAGTATTATGCTATTGTCGCATTATCAGCATTTAGTCGAAGAGCAAGGTAAGGTGTGGAATTTGGATACTGTACTGCTGGGTGCAGGTGAGCGTTTACCGTCCATATTAATGACCGCGCTGGTAACTGCCTTAGCGATGTTTCCGATTGCCTTTAATAGCGATAATGCAGGTCGCGAGATTATGGGGCCAATGGCGGCGATTATTATTGGCGGTTTAGCGTCATCAACACTATTGAATTTATCATTGCTGCCTATTATGCTACTGCGTTATGGACGTTTTAAATGATGCTGAATTTTATGTCCTGTTACTTAACTTTATGTTCAATAGCTAACGCGATTGAACTCACGTTGCTCACTAGGTAAAAACATTTTGCTTATGCCCTGTAAATTTTGCTTACAACTTGTCACACTGATAATCGGCTTACTTGCCGCAATAACTGTGCATTCGGAAACCATCGATTTACAACTACGCTGGCATCATCAATTTCAATTTGCTGGCTACTATGCCGCTGTGCAACAAGGTTATTATAAAGAAGCAGGGCTGGACGTGGTAATACACGAAGGCGCACCCGACAAAATCCCCGTTAATGAAGTGTTACAAGGTCATGCGCAATACGGTGTTGCAAATAGTGAATTAGTGTTGGAACGCTTAAAAGGAGAGCCGCTGGTGTTACTGGCAGCCATTTATCAGCATTCACCTTCGGTGTTACTGGCTCGAAAAGAAGCGAAAATTTTTTCACCCAGCGATCTCATCGGTAAAAAAGTCATGATGATAGATCCACGCGTTGATGTTGATTTTCTCGCCATGTTCAGTAGTGAACGCGTTAATATAAAAGATATTCAGATTATTCCCAACAGTTTTGATATTCAAGATTTAGCGACAGGAAAAGTGGATGCCTTCAATGGTTATCTCAGCAATGAACCCTATTTGTTAAAACAACAAGGCGTTGAATTTAACGTACTTAATCCGCGTAATTACGGCATTGATTTTTATAGCGATATGCTGTTTACCAGCGAAAATGAATTAAAGCAACATCCAGAGCGTGTTAAAGCATTCCTGAATGCCAGTTTGCAAGGATGGCAATATGCACTCTCTCATCCACAGGAAATTATTGCCTTATTACAAAGTCAATACAAGGTAACTAAAACCAAAGCACATCTGGAGTTTGAAACCGAAGCTACACGTTCACTAATAGTCTCAGACTCGGTAGAAATAGGTCATATCAATCCTTGGCGGCTTGAACACATGGCGGATATTTTTATACAAGCAGGCATGGTGGCTAATAAAGATTTATTGAATGACTTTATTTATAATCCTAATGCCACCGAAGAGCATTTAGTCCGCTATCTAAAAATCATGGTGTTGTTTGCATTCTGTATTTGTGTGCTTGCCGCAGTTCTGTACGCTTCCTACCAATCTATAAAACGAGAAAGTCGCCAGCGTGAACTTATAGCGAAAGAATTGCATAGCCGTACCGATGAACTGGCATTACGCAATCATGTTTTGCAGGCAATTAATCAGGGCGTTGCTTTACCCGATCTACTGAATGAATTAGCACAGCAAGTTGAAAAACTGCATTCTGGAATGCTCTGCTCAATTTTACTAATCGATGACGATAATAAGCTACGACTTGGTGCAGCTCCCAGTTTGCCTTATTTTTATACCCAAGCCATTAATGGCTTGGAGATTGGCGAAGACATTGGCTGTTGTAGTACGGCGGCTTACAGTGGTGAATGCTGTATTATTGAGGATATTCAACAGCATCCATTTTGGGCTGATTTTCGTGATCTAGCTCAACAAGCAGGTGTGCAATCGTGCTGGTCTCAACCCATTAAAAACAATCAGGGCAAAGTGCTGGGGACATTTGCTATCTATCATACGCAGCCAGCAAAACCATCCGCCGCAGACATAGAATTAATTGAAAGTTATGCCAGCTTGACGCAGCTTAGCATTGAACAGTCACGAGCAGATATGGCATTAATAGAAAGCGAACGGCGTTTACACTTCGTTTTAAAAGGTAGTGGTTTAGGTTTTTGGGATTGGAATGTCGAGACTCATAAAGTAGAAATTCATACTATTGAAATGAAAGTTTTTCGCTATCACTATCCCAAAATATATCCCATTCCACCACAATGGTTGGATTTTATTTATCACGAAGACCGCGAAAAAGTCTGGCAATCAATACGCGCTGTAGTGAATGGCAAACAAACCAGTCATCAAATTGAATACCGTGTGCCAGATGACACAGGTGTCATACATTGGGTTTTGGATCATGCCAATATTGTTCAACGTGATTCAGACGGAAAACCGATACGCATGAGCGGCACACATATTGATATTACTGATCGTAAATTCTCAGACCAGCAATTGCGTGAGAGTGAACAAAGGCTAACGCTCTGTCAGCATTATGGTGGCGTAGGAACGTGGGAATTGGATTTAATTACTCATCAAAAAATCTTGTCACCCATCGCTTGTAAACTACTCGGCGTTTCTGAATCATCAGAAACTAAGTGGGAAGATTTTTTAGCGGTCATACATCCTGATGACTGGCATATCTTTGTTGATGCTACCCAAGCACATCTCGAAGAGAGAGAAAAATATGATGTGGAATACCGTATTATCGATGCAAATAAACAACTGCGTTGGATACGTTCAGTCGGACGCGTTGATGAATCCAGAAATGCCGAGCCGACTTATTTTAGAGGTATTATGCAGGATATTACCGAACGTAAAGCCGCCGAAGAACAAATTAGGCAACTAGCATTTTATGATCCGTTGACTAAACTACCTAACCGTCGTTTGTTAGATGAACGCTTGCATCACGGTATAGAACGAGCGCACCGTGAGGGCAATCAACTTGCCGTATTGATGCTTGATTTAGATCGCTTTAAAGCCGTCAATGATAATTTTGGGCATAAAGCAGGCGATGAACTATTGCAACAAGTGTCAGAACGAATTTTAGCTCAGTTGCGTAAAATAGACACAGTGGCGCGTTTAGGGGGCGATGAGTTTGTGGTTTTACTTCCCGACATAAATCATCACGAAAATGTCGCACGAGTAGCACTAGCGATTATTTCTGAACTAACCAAACCTTTTTTGCTACGCGAAACCGATAGTGTGAACATTGGCACGAGCATTGGTATTAGCTTCTATCCAGAACATGGTACTAACCCAGAAATATTGCTAGATCGTGCCGATACTGCCTTGTATCAAGCCAAAGATCAAGGACGTGGTTGCTTTTGTGTCGCGGTCTAGTAACGCTGTTCGAACGATTGAATTGTATGTTGATAAATAATTCTCTATGATTGCAAACTATTTTTAGCAATACACGAGAAAAACCATGAAACTGATAACCGCGATTATTAAACCGTTCAAAATGGATGATGTCAGAGAAGCCCTTTCTGAAATAGGCGTTGCTGGCGTTACTGCCACCGAAGTGAAAGGCTTTGGTCGGCAAAAAGGGCATACCGAACTTTACCGAGGTGCTGAGTACGTTGTTGATTTCCTACCAAAAGTTAAACTAGAGATTGCCGTTGCCGATGATGTACTGGATATAGCTATAGAAGCGATTGTAAAAGCCGCCAACACAGGCAAAATTGGTGATGGAAAAATATTTGTGTCTAACCTAGAACAAGTGATTCGTATTAGAACTGGTGAAACTGGGGAAGAAGCCATCTAATGGCACTATAAGGATATAACAATGTCGTTTTCAACTAGGTACGCAATGCGTACCCTACCACTACTGTTACTGCCAAAACTAGCTTTGGCAGACGCACTCCCATTAAATCAAGCCAATACTGCGTGGGTTTTAACCTCCACAGTATTGGTTTTATTCATGACCATCCCTGGCTTATCGTTATTTTACGCAGGGTTAGTCAGAAGCAAAAACGTGTTATCAGTATTAATGCAATGTTTTGCCATCACCTGCTTAGTATCTATATTGTGGCTAGCAGGGGTTTATAGTTTTATTTTTACCGATGGTGGGGGGTTGCAAGCCGTCATCGGTGGCGGGTCTAAAATATTTTTACCCGATATAAACACCAGCGTTTTGGTAGGTGATATTCCTGAAACGGTTTATTTCATGTTTCAAATGACGTTCGCTATTATCACGCCTGCCTTGATTGTTGGTGCGTTTGCCGAGCGTATGAAATTCTCTGCCATGCTATGGTTTAGTGCCTTATGGTTAATTATTGTTTATATGCCTGTCTGTCACTGGATATGGGGCGGTGGTTGGTTAGCCAAATACGGTGCGATGGACTTTGCGGGTGGTATTGTGATTCATGTCAACGCTGGGGTTGCCGCGTTAGTGTCAGCATTAGTATTAGGTAAACGAAAAGGCTTTCCAACCACACAAATGCCGCCGCACAATATGACAATGGTAGTCACTGGTGCGGGTATGTTATGGGTTGGCTGGTTTGGTTTTAATGCAGGCAGTGCCTTAACGTCAGATGGGCGTGCAGGTATGGCAATGCTAGTCACCCATATCGGCGCGGCTTCTGGTTCGTTAACGTGGATGTTTATCGAATGGAAACGCTTTGGTAAACCCAGCGTTTTAGGTATCGTCACAGGCATGGTCGCGGGCTTAGGCACGATTACCCCCGCTTCTGGTTTTGTAGGTCCTTTTGGAGCATTATTTATTGGTATCACTGCTGGGTTCGTGTGTTTTTATGCCACGCAATATGTTAAACGCACGCTAAAAATTGATGACTCATTAGACGTATTTCCTGTCCACGGCATAGGTGGCATCACAGGTTCATTGCTAACAGGTGTGTTTGCTGCCAGTAGTTTGGGAGGTTTAGGTTTACCTGAAGGCGTGAGCATCATCAAACAAGTCGGCATTCAAGCGTTGGCGATTAGCGCGACCATTTTATGGAGTGGCTTATTTAGTTATCTCATTCTAAAGGGTTTGGATAAATGGATCGGTTTACGCGTTACCCCTGATGAAGAAGTACAAGGGCTAGATACCGTTCTACATGAAGAAACGGGTTACTTAGACTTATAGTGTTTCTTCGACTATATTTAAACCTAATCTACCTACAACTAAAGCGTTTTTGGTAATGAGTTAAATCTGTTGTAGCGATATTAATGACCGCCAGTCTTTAAAGACTGGCAGTCATGCTTAAACAGATTTAATCCACTACCCTATTTTTGACTCCCCGTAGCGATCAATTTATTCTCACTTTGTAATACCAAGTACACGACAATATTCAGTGCATTGAAGCCACTCTTTTTGTTGTTTTTTTTTAACATTTTGTAGTGAATTTGTCTTTTTACATTGAAGAAACTCAGTGTAGCTGCTAGAATCAAAGCTGTTAACACTATTATTATTTATTCTTTAGGAGAATATTATGCTAAAAAAACATTTACTTGCGCTTGCTGTATTAGCAAGTATAGGCAGTATCTCTCTGGCTCAGGCAGACGAACCTGTCGATACCCGATGGTATGCTGCCCCATTCGGCACCTTCCTAAAAACAGGCGGTGATCGCAACTCACACGATGGTTGGGGTGGTGGACTGGCTATTGGTAAAATGCTTGATAAGCACTTCAATGTTGAAGTGAAAGGTATTTATCAAACAGCAACTGGCTATAATGATTGGCGTGATCCTACTAGACAAAATGTTGGTGGAAGCTGGGATATAGCAGGCGCAACTGCTGATGTACAATACTTCCTCTCTCGTAATACGTTCTCACCTTACACAGTTATTGGTTTAGGTGGCATAACAACTAATGTTCCAGGTCGTAGCGGCGTAGGTTTCATCGGTGAAGCGGGCGCAGGTTTTACCTACGAACTACTAGACAATCTATTACTGCGTAGTGATGTTCGTTATCGCTATAACCAAAACTTCAATGCCAATTTACAACAAGGTACTAACGAATTTCACGACATGGTAGTCAATGTTGGTGTCGTTTTACCCTTTGGTCCTAAACCAAAAGCTGAAGAACCCGTTGCTCCAGCACCAGAACCTGTTGCTGTTGTCGATTGCTCAACGCTGGATTCTGATAATGACGGCATTAATGATTGTATCGATAAATGCGCTGGCACTTTAGCAGGTAGCAAAGTTGATGCGACAGGTTGTCCAATCAGCTTGGAATTAAAAGGCGTAAACTTCAAATATGATTCTGCACAGCTGACTGAAAATGCACAATACATTCTCGATGGTGTTGCACAAAATCTGATCAACTACCCATTGAAAAATGAACTTGAAGTTGATGGACATACCAGCAGCGAAGGTAGCAACGCTTACAATCTGAAATTATCACAAAAACGTTCATTGTCTGTTGCTAATTATTTAGCCTCAAAAGGTGTGACTAACAGATTACACGCGAAAGGCTATGGCGAAAGCAAACCAGTTGCTGACAACCGCACTGAACAAGGCAGAGAACAAAACCGTCGTGTTGAATTAATCTGGATTGGAAATTAATAAACAAAATTAATTCACCATGCCAGACAAAAAGCCCGCTACTAGCGGGCTTTTTTTTGTGAACATAGTTATTGATATTTATGTAACAATACAATCCGACATAACACCGAAAAAATTTCCTGTATAACTATATAGGCATAATTTAAGTAAGTATAGATTTTAAACATTATCAGATAGTTAGGAGTGAATCATGGGTATTTTTTCAAAAACTTTTATTCTGAGCGTTCTTTTTGCGATGAGTGTCTCTATTGCTCAGGCTGCCATAGAATTAGTGACCGCTAAGGATGCGTCTACCTTGTATGCCGAGAAAAAAGCGATCATTGTCGATGTGCGTGAAGATGACGAATGGAAAGATGAGCATATTGCAGGTGCGCTTCACATTCCTTTAAAGCAATTAAATGACCGTGTGTCAGAGCTGCAACCCTACAAAGACACCACTATTATTACTCAGTGTAAAAGTGGGGGACGTTCTGCTAAAGCCTTAGAGCTATTGAAAGCAGCTGGATTTACTAAGGTGTATAGCATGGATGGCGGCATAAAAACGTGGGATCAACAAGGTTTAGCAACCACAAAATAATCGATTAATTGGAGAAAATGTAATGACCGTGAGTGCGGATGATTTTAAAAATGCGTTGCAACTGTGGGCGAGCGGTGTCACCGTGGTAACGACTCAATCCGAAAAGTTTGGTGTGCAGGGTATGACAGTCAGCGCGTTTTCTAGCGTGTCTGTTAATCCACCGCTAATTTTGGTATGTATCAATGATGCGGCGGATACAGGCGATGGTATTGCAGAAAGTCAGTGTTTTGCCGTGAATGTATTAACGACCGAACAACAAGACACCTCCAATCAATTTGCAGGAGGCACTAGCCAACAACAACGCTTTGAAAATGCCGATTGGTCAGCGGGTATCACAGGCGCACCGTTGTTAAATAACAGCTTGATGTCGCTAGATTGTACCGTGGTTGAAAAAGTGCGTGCTGGTACTCATTGGATTATTATCGGTGAAGTACAAGCCGTTGAATGTCGTGCAGGTGAGCCGTTGCTTTATTATCGTGGGGCTTATCGGCAAGTTGCTAGCGATTAGTGCTTCGGAATACAAACCTACTGAGAAGCCCATCGTCACGAGCGATGGGCTTCGTGTTGCTACTCGATTGTCATGCCAAACTGCAACTATATAAACTCTTCACACCTATTCAACAAAACCGTTATTACTTGGAAAAAGCACCACCATGACCGATACCCAACCGAGCAGCAAAAAAAATAATAACGCTTTGTTTAATCCCAAATTTATTAAGAAAGCCATAGAGACCGCTGGCATTCTTAAAGAAGGTGAAATTCCCGCTAAGCATAAAAAAATTATCGAAAGACGTTTAAGCAATCATGCTATTCATCAAAAAGCCAAAGAACTTGAACAAAGTCATGATTTTTTGGTTTTCTTTAAAGAATTATTGGGCTACCAATCGGTAGGCGACCAGACGAATGCCAAAACGTGGGATGTAATGAATGAACTGAAAGGCATTGATTATGCCCTAGGCGAATTTTCTAAAACTCAAAAAATCGTGCGCGTGCCGTTTGAGCTTAAAAGCCCCAAAACTTCTGATTTGACTCGCCCCATGTTAGGCAGAACTGAATCGACTGTTATGCAGGCAGCTCGCTACGCACTGAATAGCCAAGGCACAGCAAAATGGTTTTTAGTCTCTAATTGCTCAGAGTTTCGCCTGTATAAATTTCCAGAATCCACCAACCAATACGAACAGTGGTTTATTGAAGACCTGCTACAGCCAGAGGAATATGCGCGGTTTGTGTTATTGCTGAGTAAAGCCAATTTGCTAGGCGGTACAACTGAAAAACTATTTAACGATTCACAGCAACAACACAAAGACATCACCGACCAACTCTACCGCGATTATCGGCAATTACGCATAGACCTGATTAACGGCTTAAAAAAAGACAACAACAGTATTCGCCGCAAGACAATGGTGCGAATCAGCCAAAAGCTATTAGACAGAATGTTGTTTATCGCCTTTGCTGAAAACAGGGGCTTACTGCCTAGACGTACCTTGCATAGTCGC
Organism: Methylococcales bacterium; assembly: GCA_037133675.1. Taxonomy (GTDB): domain Bacteria; phylum Pseudomonadota; class Gammaproteobacteria; order Methylococcales; family Methylomonadaceae; genus UBA4132. The sequence goes on along the minus strand of JBAXNR010000001.1, from coordinate 39,862 downwards.
ATTTTTGCACAACCCATTGCGGGCGTAACGGTGTGGAAAGTGATAAAAATACTGTTTACTGCGATAGATAAAGGCGACCCAGAATTTAACATCCCTGAGTATAACGGCGGTCTATTCGCGCCAGATGCTGAGCTGGAAAGTCTGAAAGTCAGTGATGACTTACTCAAAAAGTTCAAAATCTTATACGACTATGATTTTGACAACGACATCGGCACACCTGTTTTAGGGCATATTTTTGAACAATCCATTGCTGATTTAGACGAAATTTATGCCACCGTTAGTGAAGAGCAAGAATTACAAAGTTCTGCTAAAGCAACCAGTACAACGGGCAAACGCAAACAGGACGGCATTGTCTACACCCCCGAATTTATTACCGACTATATTATTCAACATACATTAGGCGGTTATTTAAAGCAGAAGCAAGACGGCATAACGCATGAAGCAGAGAGCGCGGCTTACTGGTTAGCCTATCGAGAAATATTAGCCAACACCCGTGTACTTGACCCCGCCTGTGGCAGCGGTGCGTTTCTAATTGGCGCGTTTAAATATCTGAAAAATGAATACGATTTTGTCAATCGCCGTATTCAAGACCTAGATCCGCAACACGCTGATTTATTCAGTTTGGATTTAGACGCAGAAATACTCAATAACAACCTGTTTGGTGTTGACCTTAATCCTGAATCCATAGAAATCACCCAATTAGCCTTATGGTTAGAAACCGCTGAACGCGGTAAAAAGCTCAAGCCGCTGGATAAAAATATCCAACAAGGCAACAGCATCATTCATCATAAACACACCGACAAACAAGCGTTTTTATGGAATGTACAGTTTAATAAAGTCATGCAATCTGGCGGTTTTGATGTGGTGTTGGGCAATCCGCCGTACGTCCGTCAAGAACGCTTAAGCGACATCAAACCCTATTTACAAGAACACTATCAAACCTATCACGGCGTGGCTGATCTCTACACCTATTTTTTTGAATTGGGGCTTAACTTACTGAAAAAAGGTGGGCGTTTAGGCTATATCTCCTCTTCGACATTTTTTAGAACCAACAGCGGCACACCGTTACGCGAATTTTTAAAAGTGCAAAGCACAATATTAACCGTGATTGATTTTAATGATTACCCAGTGTTTGAAGGCGTGACCACTTATCCAGCTATTCTAATCATGGAAAAGCCTGAACGCTTACGCAAACAAGCCCCACAATCAAACTTTAGCTTTTTAAATATCACCGCTAAAAAAGACCCGCAACATGGCGCGTTAAAACAACAATTACAAACTGACTTCGGTGTGATGAAACAAGCCGCGCTAAAAGCCGATGCGTGGCAATTGGAAGATGAATGTTTTTACAATGTGCGGCAAAAAATTACCAAAGGTTATAAAACCTTGAAAGAGGTTTATGGTTTGCCTTGTTACGGTATAAAAACAGGATTTAATGAAGCCTTTACGATTAATGCTCAGCAATATGAACACTTAAAACAAGACGACCCAAACGGAAAAATTTTAAAGCCGTTTTTAGAAGGTAAGGATTTAAAACGCTGGCGGTCAGAAAGTCGAAGTTTGTACTTAATTTTTACGCGGCGTGGGGTGGATATTGATAATTATCCATTGATTAAAGCGCATTTAGAGCAATTTAGAGAACAGTTAGAGCCTAAACCAGACGATTATCCAAAAAATAAAATATCGGCAGGTCGTAAGGCAGGAGAATATCAATGGTATGAAATTCAAGATACGGTGGCTTATTATGAGAAATTTGAAGAAGACAAAATTGTTTGGGGAAATTTACAAAGTAGCCCAGCATTTTTTTATGACGAACAGCAATATTTTATTAACGCACCTTCTCCCATATTGGCAACAACCGAAAAATGGTTAGTAGCTTATCTTAACTCAAATGTATCGTGGTATTTTCTTAAAAATATAGCCATTGGGCGTTCAGGAGGATTTATTGAATGTAAACCTATGTACATTAATCAAATACCTATTCCTACTGTATCGCCTGAACAAAAACAAACGATTGCCGATTTAGCCGAACAATGTCAAACCCATGCCCAAACCCGTTATGAGTTAGAGCAAACAGTACAACGCCGCTTACTGGAAAACCTACGCCCCATAAATAATTCTGAACTGCTGAATACTAAACTAACCCAGTGGTGGAAACTATCAACGGTGACAGAATTGGCAACCGAAGCGCGTAAAGCCTTTAAGTTAAAAAAGTCCGAAACGTTAAAAGTCGATTTAGGCAATCTAACTAAACAAGATGAATGGGAAGACTACCTCAAGAAAAAAACTGGCGAATGGCAAGACACGACTAACACCATTAACGGCTTAGAGAAACAAATCAATGAAGCCGTTTATACGTTATTTAAACTAACTAAGGAAGAAATCAGTTTGATTGAACGTAGCACCTAAAACAACAAGCAACCACACGCTTAAATTATATGCTGGAGTATCTACTGGTTCTTTTGAATCGTATTACCTTTATCGGCACACCATTCAGGCGTAACTGATCGAATATGAATATCCCGTTGTGGAAACGGAATTTCAATATTATGTTCACTTAAGGCTTTTGCGAGTCGAATATGTAAATCGTGAGTGACAGGCATACGATTTATGGTTTCACTGACAAACACCCGCACTGAAAATAGTAAAGCACTGTCGCCGAATTCAATTAACATCACGCTAGGTTCTGGGTCTTGTAACACTAGCGGTGCAGCACAGACGGCTTCCTGCATCACTTTATGCGCTAACTCAATATCAGAACCATAGGCAATGCCAATAGGAATGACCACGCGGGTAATCGCATCATTGAGTGTCCAGTTGATTAATTGGGTGGTGATAAAGGATTTATTCGGCACGATGAGTTCTTTTTGATCGGAATCTATTAGTGTGGTGGCTCTCATGTGAATAGAATGAACTGTACCCGTGACATTACCAATGGTGACGGTATCGCCGACGCGAATCGGGCGTTCAAATAACAGAATAATACCCGAAACAAAATTGGCAAAAATTTCTTGTAAGCCAAAGCCTAAACCGACACTGAGCGCGGCAACTAACCATTGTACCTGCGACCAATTAAAACCCAATATATTAGCTACCGAGAAAAAGCCGATAGTGGTTAAAGTGTAGCTTGTTATCTTATTAACCGCATAGCGACTCCCTGCGGTTATTGTTATACGGCGAAATATTAATAACTCATTAACACCCGAAAAATTCTGCACTGCCACCACAGTGATAAAAGCATAAACCCCTGCTAATAATAAATGAATGAGGGTAATTGCATAAAAAACCTCCTTGTTATTGACGATTACTTTATTCTGCCAAAGTTCAATATCATTCAAAAATGAAAAGGCAGGCAGTATGTTTTTCCAAATACCCCAGAAAACTGCCGCTAACAGAACACAGAAAAAAACATTCAATAGGGTGACGGTTTGTGCATTTATTTTGGGAATATCAATGAGTTCTTCTTCAAGCAGAATTGGTTTTTCTGACCCCTCAATAACCGCTGGTTTTTTTTGTTCGGCTGTCTGCTTACGTTTTTCCTGTAAGGCTTTCATCGCCAATTGCCGATTTGCTAAGGTCAACCAGCGTAAGGCTAGCTCATAAAAAATCACCATTGAAAAAACAAACCACAGTGTAACAATTGCTTTTTGCTGTAACTCCAAAGCACTTAAATAATAACCCGCTATCGAAAAACCAATAATAACTAACGGCGCATAAGCCGCTAAATAATAAACATAACGTAATTTAGCAATCCAACCCTCAGGATAAAGAATAATGGTGTCTCGTGTTAAACCATGACGCGGATTCAGTAGTTTAGCTAAAAATATCACCATGACAAGTACGCCAATATTAAGTGCAAAACGTCCTAAACTATCACTGTAAGCAGTCATTCCAGAGTTGAGTGTTACTCTGATAATAAACGAGCAAGGAATCATAATAAAACGTAGCCACGCAACCTGCTTGTGAAACAAGGCAGCGGACTGTTCTTGCCATTGAAAATGTTGGCGCATCAACCCTGCTGGTTCAAACAGGCGATAATAGAATTGAAACATTAGCCACGGCAATGCGATTCTACTTAAACCCATGCCAACAGCGAACGTAAAACCAGCATTGACGACATGGCTCAAAAACCAACCCAAATACGCAATAATCAGCGGCACGGGAGCGACCAATATCAGGGTGTAGACTAATGCCTCTAAGGTGTAATAAAAATGGTCGCTATAAATTTTGCCAACTTTCGCGCCAATCAATGTTAAGCGTTGCTTTGCCCAGCGTTTAGCCAGCAGTAACACAATAATATTGAGTACAGCGAATAGACTTAAAAATGGATTTTGTGTCGGTAGTTTGGCAACATTGTTAAGTAAACTATGCCAGTTACGCGGTGATAATAACCAGCGAGTCGCACGTTGTAATTCGGTAATGGTTTGACTACCCATCACTTCAGAACTTCTGGCCCACAATAAACGCTCATCCAAATAAAGGGCGAACTTTTCGATTTTTTCGTGCTTTTGTTGTCTGGCAAAATCAAAATCACCCAATGTTCGTAAATAAGTAGTGTAAGCTACCGATAATTGATTGAGTGCATCAAACTGATCATTCAATGCCACGCGCAATTCAGCCTGAATCATCATACGCTCTTGCTTAGGTAGCTGCTTATCAACTCTAGCATCCATTATTTGCTTTAATTGCGTGTCAACATCAACGAATTGCTTAAGCTTGTCCTCAATGACCAGTTGCTCCAAATTAGTGCTTGCCGTCTCTGCTTGAATCGCCTCTGACTGAGTAATAAAGTTATCTTCGTTTAATAGAGTGCGTCGTTGTTCATGCAGTATTTTACCCAACGGTGGACTTAAACTGGCTAAATAAATTTTCTTTGCCGCACTACTAAAATTGGCATCAATTTCATTAATCTGTTTATCAGTGCTAATTTTTTCTTCATTGGATTGACTAATTTTGCCATTAATCGCTTGTAACTGCTGGCTGAGTTTAATGTTTTCTCGGATGACATTCTGAATAGCAATGTGTTTATCAGATAAGTCTTTTTCAGCTTGATCGAGCGTATCCTGCCTGTCTTTATCAGCTTCTTGCTGTAGCTCCGTCAACACATCAGTGATGGTATCAATCACAGGGGCAAACGCATTTTTTTGGAGTCCTAGCAATTGCACTCGTGCTTTAAGTAAGTTCAACCGCGCGGTATAGCTGACTATTTCAGCATCTAACATCGTTAACTTAGCTGTGTTAGCCTCAATTTGCGTTTTTAAATACACCTGTTGTGCATCGGTTAGTAATTGTGACTCCGAGACCTTAGAGCTACTGTCTTGCATTGTCTTATTGGCATTCTCAAGTGCTTTCTTCGCATTGAGTATTTCTTGGCGAATAAGATTGGGACGGGTGTTTTGTTCGTTAGCCAATTCAATTTCTAGTTTTTTAATCTGTTCTTCTAAATGTTTTACTTTGTATTGTTCAATGGCTAGCCGTTGTGTCAACTCTTCAAGGGGGATTTTTACAAACTCTTGCTTATCGGGTGTAGGTTGCTTTTCCGATGCTTGTTCAATGTCTTTTTGTAATTTTTTAGTTAAGTCAGGGGCTTTTTGAATAGCATCCTTAAAAGCAATGGTTCGCTCATTAAAGGCGGTAATATTAGACAGTTCATCTTGCGTTGATTGATAAATAGCCAGCACGTTTAATTTTAGTGCCTCATCTAAATCTTTTCGATTGTTCAATGCTTCAATTTTAGCCTGCACACTAGCTTGGGTGATGTCCTGCGTGGTGCTGGGTGTGGTGACAGTTGCTATTGAATCAGTGCTGTTGGCAAAAATATTGACTGAGTAGCACTGAGCCATTAGCAGCAACAACAATAACAAGGTAGGATGATTAGACTTTTTTGTCCACCAAAATAAAACTGTGGGCATAAAAACGCTGCCGACCCTATGCACAACAGGAAAAGAGGTGATTTTCATTGGTTCAAAAATAACTAAAAACAGAGTTTTAAGTATAAAGTAGCCTGCTTAAACTTTGTTTAAGTGAGTAATAACGGTAGGGGCGAATTGCATTCGCCCACGTCATCCGCAATTATCGATACTGCGCGAATTTATCGCACCTACACATAAGCCTTAACTTATGGATTCACCACGCGCTAATTTAGGCAATTTACCTTCCAAACCCATCGCGCCACGCATGGCTTTATGTTTAGCGGGTTTTATCCGTTCTGCTAAGCCCAGCCCTAAATTTCGTAAAAATTTAACAGGCAGAATATCGTTACTAAATACCGAATAAAATATATCCATCACCGTCATCATTTTTAAATTCTCGTGTCGGCGCATTTTTTCATAACGCTTTAATACGCTAATATCACCGATGTCTCGCCCTTGTTTGTGACCTTCTAGCAAGACTTCAGCCAACGCGGCGGCATCTAATAAACCAATGTTTACGCCTTGCCCTGCTAAGGGATTGATGGTATGTGCTGCATCACCAACTAGAGCAACGCCTTGTTTCACATAGTTTTGCGCATGGCGGCGAGTTAACGGAAAACTAGCCGTCCCTAATACCGCGTTGACTTTGCCTAAACAATCTGGAAAAGCAGCGGTTAGTTCGTGCTTTAAATCCTCAGGTGATAAGGCTTTTAAACGGCTAATTTCATCGGGTGAGTTATACCAAACGATTGAACCATAATGCCCAGTCAACGGTAAAAACGCCTGTGGACCACTGGCAACAAAGCGTTGCCAAGTAATGTCTTGCTGTTCATAGTCTGTGTCTATGTAGATCACTAACGCGTGTTGCTGATAATCCCAACTGGTGAGACCTATGCCAACGGTTTGACGTACACGAGATTGCGCTCCATCGGCACCCACTAACACCTTAGCCGATAAAACACGACCATCACTTAAAGTTATTTCAGGTTGCTCACCTAAGCAGTAGTTGATTTTGCTGATTGTTGTTGGGCAAATCAGTTCGATATTGGTAAATTCTTGCAAGCGATCTAATAATGCCAGTTGAGTCACACGATTTTCGACAATATAGCCCAGCTCAGGGTACTTAATATCATCACTACAAAATTCGGTATCACCAGCAGTTTCAAACACCCGCATACGGCGAAATGGGCAGAGTCGGCGATTTACAATGCCATGCCACGCACCGACTGTTTCAATAATATTTCTTGAAGCAATACTCAACGCGGATACCCGTAAATCATGAGGTTGTTCGGAGGAAAATGCTTCAGGCGGTGCGTTTTCTAACACCGCCACTTTTAAGGAGCTACCGCCCAAACCACACGCCACAGCCGAACCTACCATGCCACCACCAACAATAATTACATCAAAATTTTCGTTCATAAAAACCAACTCACCTTAAAAATAAGTATGTAAATAACAACACGCTTTTGCCTCATTAGTATTGATAGGTTTCCCTAAAGGATGTTAAACGCTAATATAGCAAACATTACGCAAGCTCAATGCGTTTGACTCTACCACAGATTGAGTTAAAAACGACATTAAAATACCCTAAAAGATAACGGACAGGACGATGACTGAAAACCCCCGACTTCATACTAAAGAAGCCATGCTTTATAACGCTGAACTTTCGCAAGACAGTTGTGGCGTGGGTTTTATTACCCACAAGCAAAGCAAACAAAGCCATGATTTATTAGTTAAATCCCATGAAGCCCTGTGTACCATTCCCCATCGTGGTGGTATGAGTGCCGAAGGTATTGGTGATGGTGCGGGCGTTAATATTGATTTATCACTATTGTTCTTTCGTAAAATCACAGCTAATCCTGCGCTGGAATTGGGGCAGTTTGGTGTCGCCAATTTCTTTTATCCAGAAGACCACGCCCACCATGATTCCGATGCCAACGAATTAGTTGAACGGCATTTTAACGATTTTAAATTACCCATACTTGCGCGGCGCGTGATACCTGTTGATAACACGGTGTTAAACGCCGCAGCTATTAAAGCGCAACTACCTATCGAGCAGTTTATCTTTGCCCGTCCTGAACATTTAAAAGAGGTAACGCATGACGAATTTGAACACCATATTCAAGCGGCGTTATTGGATATTGAAGTCGAAGGTTTTAGCCGTGATGAACTGATAGGTTTTTATCCGTTATCGATGAGTTCACGCACTCAGGTTTATAAAGGACGCTTGAATTCTCACGAGGTGATACCGTACTTTACTGATTTGTACGATACCGACCACTGTTGTCATACCCTGTTTTTCCATACCCGTTTTTCTACCAATACCGCGCCTGCCACTATGATGGCACAGCCATTCCGTTACATGGCACACAATGGCGAATTAAACACCGACAAGAAAAACCGTTTAAGCGAAAACGCCATTGCCAGACAACACGGCAAACACATCTGTTTTCCCTGTGGGCAATCCGATTCTGGGCGTTTAGATCAAACCCTAACCCGCCGCATTAACGAAGACAATCTGGACATCGTAACTGCGGTACTCGCTATGATGCCTCCCGCGTGGGAAAACGATACTACCCTGTCGCCCGACGTTCGCGCCATGCTGGAATATTTCAGCCTGTATGAAGAGAAAAATGACGGCCCTGCGGCATTGATTTTCAGTGATGGCATTCGTGTCGGTGCGCGTTTAGACCGTTTAGGTTTGCGTCCTTTGCGTTCTGTGGAAACCCACGATTATTTAGCGGTCATGTCCGAAGCAGGACAAATTGATTTTCCACCCACTGATATTTTAAAACGCGGACGCATTGAAGCAGGTGGTATGCTGTATTTTGACCACAGCACAGGCGAAACTTACCATAATCATCAAGTGCTGGACAGACTAGCCAAAGAAAAAGACTACGCGGCATTGTTGGAACAACGCTGTATTCATTTATCTGAATTGCCGAAAGTTGAATTGTCTGAACTGAGCAATGAAAACGGCTTGAATATCGACCAACGCTATACCGCTTATTCTCTGAATCAGGAAAGTTTTAGATTCTTGCTAGACCCGATTTTAGTCACAGGTTTGGAAAAAGTCACCGCAATGGGCTACGGTCTTGCACCGAATGCCTTATCCAGTGCCGAAGGCGGGATGTCGCGTTATTTCAGTCAACGTTTTGCCCAAGTTACTAATCCACCGTTAGATTCTATTCGTGAAAGTGACGGAATGACTTTACGGGTTGCTTTAGGTGCAAAACCGACTTTTTCCGATGACTATAGCAAACAATTAGTGATTGAATCACCAATTTTACAACGCACCCAGTTGGAACAAATCCTTAGACAAACAACGGTCAGCACGACAACGCTGGATATGTTGTACACGCCAGACTTTAATAATGCTGAACAAAATGAAACTAATCTGACTGACGCATTAACCTCCGTTTGTGAACAAGTAGCAACCGCTGCGCGTAATAACACAGGCATTATTATTCTAACAGATGTAGCTATCAGTGAAACCCAAGCCGCTATTCCTGGGCTGTTAATGATAGCCGCTGCCAATCAGTATTTAGTCAAACAGGGTTTACGGTTTAATTCCTCATTAATTGCCGAAACAGGACAGGCGGCAAGTCCGCATGATGTGGCAACGCTATTGGGTTTTGGCGCGTCGGCGATTTGTCCGCTTAGTGTTCATAATCGGGTGATGACGCATTACACACCTGCCGAACAACAAAAAGTATTGGATAAATTCCAAAAAGGAACTGAAAAATCCTTGATGAAAACCATGGGTAAATTCGGCCTGTGTACCGCTGAAAGTTATATTGGTGGCGAGTTTTTTGAATCCAATTATCTCGATACTGACGAACCCAAGTTAAGCCCGTATTTTCCCAATATTCATGCCTCAGTGGGGGGTGTGCGTTATGCCGACATCGCAGCAAGCAGTACAGAATGGCATCATAAAGCCCTGACGGTACGCGAAGAAAAAGATATTCCATTTTTGGGATTGTTTAAAGAACGGCAAGACGGCGCGGGGCATTCCTACGGCAACACCGCTGTGCGTGAATATATACGCATGACCGATGAAGCGATTTTATACATACCCGAACAAGCACCCGAAGCCAGTGATACCGCTTATTTAGATTTGGGTTATGAAAAACGCACGCCTGAACAAATCGATGTGTTTGGCATTACCCCCGCTTATCGTAGCTTCACTAAAAACCTGTATGCTGAGCGTGAGCTAAGACCAGCAGCGTTGCGTGACATTATGGATTTTCCTGTTGATGTCACCAAAGCAGAAACCGTAGATGATTTTGACCGCATTCTGGGCAAGCAAAATCTACGCGGCAACGTGACACTTCAGATACGCGGCTTGTGTGTTAATCGGGCGGATGATTATGAATTTGCCATTGGCTTTACCGAACGCGATTCTAATCAGCGAGCAGCAAATTTAGTAAAGCATTTTAAAAAACGCTTTGCCGATACACCGTTTAATATCGTGGTATTGGAAAATACCATCGTCATTACACTGATTGATAACTACAGCTTATTAGCCAATTATTTATCTTCAATACAAACAGCCCGCCCACCCATTGCCTTAGCCAGCGTCCAACCCGCGCATGAAATAACCGCGACTTTAGCCTCAGGCGCGATGAGTCACGGCGCATTATTGGCAGAAGCACACGAAGCTGTTGCCCAAGGCACAAATATTGTCGGAGCATTAAGCAATTCTGGTGAAGGTGGCGAACATAGCAGTCGTTTTGGCACACTGCGCTCCAGCAAAATCAAACAATTTGCTTCTGGACGCTTTGGCGTGTGGGCGGGTTATTTAGCTGATTCCAACATTGAAGAAATTGAAATTAAAATCGCTCAGGGCGCGAAACCAGGCGAAGGTGGACAATTACCCGCCGCGAAAGTCTCAGTAGAAATTGCTGCCTTGCGTGGTGGTACACCGCGTGTGGAATTAGTCAGTCCACCGCCACATCATGACACTTATTCGATTGAAGATTTAGGGCAGTTAATCCACGATGCCAAAGCGGCGCGGGTTAAAGTTGGCGTTAAATTAGTATCATCTGAAGGCATAGGTACGATTGCAGTCGGCGTGGCAAAAGCGGGCGCGGATGTGATTAATATCGCGGGTAACACAGGCGGTACAGGCGCGGCAGCCGTGACCAGCTTAAAAAACAGCGGACGCTCGCCTGAAATCGGTATTGCCGAGGTGCATCAAGCGTTAGCGGTCAATGGTTTACGCGATAAAGTTATTTTGCGTTGCAGTGGCGCACATCAAAGCGGTTCAGACGTGATTAAATCCGCTATTTTGGGCGCGGATTCGTTTGAATTCGGCACCACTGCATTGATGATGTTGCGTTGTGTAATGGCAAAAAACTGTAATATCAAATGCCCCGCAGGGCTAACCACTGCGCATGAAGAATTTAAAGGCGATCCGCGTGTGCTTGCCCAATATTTCATGAATTTAGCCCACGAAGTCAGAGAACTATTAGCAACATTAGGCTATCACAGTTTACAAGAACTACGCGGCAAAACTGAATTACTGCATTTAATCAATCACCCCAGCATGGTTGGGCAATTGGATTTGCGCAAAATGCTCGCCTCTGTTGAGGTGGTAAAAATCGACAAAGCCATTTATCTGGAAGCCAATTTTCATATTGATGACAACATTATTGCCCAAATCAAAGCAGGTTTAGATAGCCATCAAAAACAGATTGTCATCGAAGGTAAAGGCTTTAAACTCAATAACTGTAACAAATCCGTGGGTGGTCAAGCGGCAATTGATTTAGAACGTTATTTAAACTACCAACAAACCGAATCGCACCCGCTTATTTATCGCACAGCAGAAGGACGGAGATATTTAGCCCCCGATAGCGTGATTATTCGCACTCACGGCTCAGCGGGACAAAGCTACGCGGCATTTTTAAATGACGGAATGCGTTTGGAACACAAAGGCACTTGCAATGACGGCGTAGGAAAATCCGCTTGCGGTGGCGTATTAGTGGTTGAATCCCCAGGTGGTGGTATTAAAACGCAAGGGAATAACGTGCTGATTGGCAACTTTGCCTTGTTCGGTGCAACAGGCGGAAAAGCCTTTATCAATGGCGAAGCGGGCGACCGTTTTGCGGTGCGTAACTCAGGCGCGATGGCAGTTGTCGAAGGCGTGGGTGATTTTGCCTGTGAATACATGACCAACGGCGCGGTGTTAAATATTGGCGGTTTTGGTAAAGGTTTCTGCAATGGTATGTCAGGCGGTAACGCTTACCAATATGACCCCGACAACCGTTTGCAAGCCTTATACGATAAAAGTTCAGTCGAACTACACCGTTTAACCGAAGACACAGAATCCGCCCAAGCCCATGAACAAATCATTTTGTCCATGCTGGAACAACACGCTGATTATGCCAATTCCAGCAAAGCGCGACATTTATTGGCTAACTGGGCAACTGAACGCCAACATTTTGTGTTTGCCCTGCCGTTATGGTTGTTTAAAACCCAGACCGCCAAGCATTTACAAGCGGCAATCGACCGTAAAGAAATGCTGGAAGAATTAGCGGTAGAACTAGCACAAGTGCAAATCGCCCAAGTCCAAAAAGCCTATAAAGCTGAACAACCATTATTTGGCGGTGCGATTCCTGAACAAACGTCTAAATTAATCAACAGCTTTGCGGTACTCGATAAAGCGGGACAGATTGCGCGTGAACTGTATAAAAATCCAAAACAGGTTTTGGACTCCAGCAAAATCGAACAGGCTGCGCGTAAACTTATTTTGGAGCGTCCGCGTAAATTACAGGAAGCACTGGTTAAAAACACCCGCGAAGCCTACAGCCATTACACCGATGAACAGTTAGCGTGCTTATTAGCCAGTAAGCGCATTAACGACTACAAAAGCGCGTTAATCAACCGCGCTGTACAAAGCATTTATTCCTTTGGTTCTACCGTGTGGATTATTGAGCAAGATAGACACAACCGCCAAGCGTTAGTTGGGATTCCTTGTGTTGAACAGCATCTCGCTAACATTGTTAGCTTAGAAATTGCCCAAGGAATGTTAAGCGAGGTGCTTGCTTAGTGTGTAGGTGCGGATTCATCCGCATTGAGCGAGGCAGGATATTCAACCGAGGGTATCCTGTAATCATTTTATCCACGGTTAGCTATATCAGATGCTGGCACAACTTACTCAGCAGCAATGTGATTTTGTCATTCGCTGTTCGGTGGCTTCGTTTAAAGAAGCACTACAGTAATGGATGTAATATTTGTAGTCTAGTAGACAGACTATGATTGCTAATGTAAATTTTCTACATCTGAACTTTAAAAAACTCATTATAATGTTAGTGAGCACAAGATACCCTGAGGCTTATTGCCACAGTTAAGCAAAAATCGCATTTTTGTAGGTCGAAAGATTCGCACAGTGGATAAATTAGCACCTACAATACATAATATCAGTAACTTAATGATTGAGGCGAGTAATCTCTATTTTGGGCATTTAATACTTTATGTTCTAATGAATAAGGGTATTGCATAGCTTAGATTTGAGGTACTCTGAATTAAAATTACCCAATTCACAAATGTTTAACCGTTACCACCGAAAATGAGTAAGAACAGCACTGATTACCTACCATTTCAACCTTAACATGAATCTATATTACTATGACAAATTTAAGCGATTTATTCGATGATCCAGTTTTTATGCTAGATGTGCCTCACGCTAAAATAAAGTACAAAGCACTTGATGTTATTTTGAAAGAAAAAGAAAACAGCCAAGATGTTTATCTCATTTTAGAAGGTCAGGTACAGGTTAGCACCAACATCAGCAACGCAAGCAGTCAATTTTCCCCAGGATTGGCACGATTATCCAAAAATGATATTTTTGGTGAGCTTGCTATGTTTGATGGCGAACCGCGTAGCGCGGAAGTTATCGCCTTAACCGATTGCGAAATTGCTAAGTTTGATGGGCCCAAAATGATTAGCTTTTTGGATAGATACCCAGAAAAAGGCTATTTTGTATTGCGGGATATTTTTATGCACTTAGTAGCACACATGCGACAAAACAATATTCGCACCCAGACCGTGTTACAACTTTATTTAAACGAAAGAGGCTAAAAAGTGTTTCGTGCCGCCCCTTTCGGGGCGGTAGCTTTAATAGGGTTTTTTGCCGATAAAATTTCCTGCGGGGTCGTAATTACACACCACCACCACGCCACTATTGCAAGCAACTTTTGCGCAGCCCAATTGCGCAGTATCTCTCCACACCATTTGCGTGTAATGTCCTGATTGCGACCAGTTAGCTTTATTCAGCGGCTCTCCTGAATAATTTATTTTTTCGCTTTCCCATGCTTTAGCCGCCTCAATAACAGCCTCATGGTCTTGACTGGCTGAGCTGATAAACAAATTTTCGCCATAACTGGAATCCTGACTATGCTGCATTGCACAGCCTTGAGCCGCTAGCTTTGCACCCCAATTAGCGGCATGTTGCGCCAGTTCTTTTGACCAATGTAAAGGCGGAACACCAACACTGGCTCTGATTTGATTGTGGTAACTTAAAATTGCCTGCTCCTCATCACCATCGAGTCCGTTGCTACCAAGGACATGAGCAGTATCAGTAGTAGATTTTTGTGATACTCGAACACTTTGTTGCTCAGCGCAGCCGCCTACACTCAACAATAAAGTTAAACATAGTAAAGGCAGATAGTTATTACGGTGTTGCATTGCTTTTCTCCTCATATTTTTCAAAAAACAGCTTTAGGATAAGACCCCAGTAACTTAAGCATAGTAACTTTATTTTTTAATGAAGCCAAAGCCTCTGCAACTTTAGTATCTTCACTATGCCCCTCAATATCAATAAAAAATACATAATCCCATAAACCTTGTCGAGAGGGTCGAGATTCAATATTCAACATATCGACACCCGCATTGGCAAAAGGTTCAAGGGTTTTATATAAAGCCCCTGCTTGATTATTAGTAGACACCACTAAGGTTGTTTTATCTTTACCCGTAGGTAATGAGGTCTGTCCTCCAATGATAATAAAGCGCGTCGTGTTATTGGCTTCATCTTCGATATTTTTTTCAAGCACCACCAAATTATACACCTCAGCCGCAGCAATACCTGCAATCGCCGCTGTGTGTTTATTGCTTACGGCTAACCGTGCCGCTTCCGCATTGCTACTTACAGCTGTTTGTACTGCATGAGGCAAATATTTACTCAGCCATTGCCGACACTGAGCCAACGACTGAGAATGTGAATACACTTCGGTAATATCAGCAAAATTCTCCGATAAGCCAAGCAGATTTTGATGCACTCGAATTTCCACCTCACCGCAAATTTTCAACGGCGAATGCAACAACCTGTCCAGAGTATGACTAATCACACCCTCAGTGGAATTTTCCACAGGTACAACGCCAAACTGACACGAACCACTTTCCACGCTATTAAAAATATCATTAATGGTCGCGGCAGGAATGGTTTTAACCGCATGACCAAAATGCTTAAACGCAGCTTGTTGAGTAAATGTTCCCTCAGGTCCTAAAAAAGCCACATCCAAGGGTTTTTCCAATGCCAAACACGCCGACATTAATTCCCGAAAAAATCGCATTGCCGTCTCATTCACCAATGGTCCTTGATTTAAATCTTGAATCCGCCGCAACACCAACGACTCACGATCAGGGCGATAAAACGTCCCCGTCTCGCCTTGTGCCAGCTTGGTTTTAGCAACCTCTAACGCACACTCAGCCCTTTGATTCATCAACTGCAACAGTTGCGCATCAATAGCATCAATTTTTTCTCTTAGTTCAGACAGTGGGATAATGGATGGCATGGTGGATTCTCGTTTATATGGCTGTTATGGGGTGATCAAAATCATAGCTCATCGTCATTATAATTAAACTCAACTTTGCTTTGCGTAACAATTTCATTCATCACATCTTGTAATTTTGTTGATTTCACAACTTCAGTGAACGCTTCGATTAAGCTTTGTGTGTTAATGATTTCTTCTATGGCTGCCAAATAGGAATCAACAACCGCTTCAATTTTATATTTTGCTACAGCCTGATTACGAATAGTGTCGCGTATTTTCTCAATAGTTTCGTCCGATTTTACAACGAAGGTGATAGGGAAACGTTGTACTTTATCTATATCGAGAAAGTATTTATTGACATCAATAGTTTCGGTAACTTGAAAAAATCGACCTAGTGGTTTCATGACAAAGTCTATACCGCCATCGTTGGCATTGGTTCGACCTGTTTTGTAAAGAATTAAGGCTTCTTCTGTCACCGTTTCTTTTGCATTACCTAACCAAATGGTTTGTTGTCCGTATTTTGCTTTCAATATAGCGTAGCTGACAATTTCAAAAATGCGGGCATCAACTGTGGGTTTTAATTGTTGAATCACGAAATCAATCGCTTTTTCGGGATTGCTGTTACCTAATTCTGCAATTTGTTGGCAAGTATTAAGAAACTCTTCAAATGCCGCTTTTTTGCTTGCAACATACGCATCAATAATATCGATTATTGCGGGGGCAATGTTGTAAGTAAAATCCATCCCGTTTTTATGTCGTATTTGTACTTGTAAAAGGTCGTCTTGAATCCAGTAGCGTTGTGTTTCCACATTACGAATAATGGGTTGTTTGCCTAGTGTTGGATAAAATTTTTTGAATTCATCATTCAGTCTGGCATTAAGTGCGTGATTTTGCAGTTTTGCACCAAATGGCAATTCGCGTTGTCTACGAAAAAGCTCGCTAAATTTTACCCCTTCATATTTTGCATAGGAATATCCTGCCATATCATCGGAAAAGCCTTTAGCTATATAATCTTCAATAAGTACATAAAGTGCGTAATGGTTAGCAAACGCGCCGCGTGCTTTTGCTCCACTATTAGCTGATTTCGTTTTGATATTCAAATAGCCTAATAAAGGACTTGCTTGAAATACGTCTATGGCATACGCAGCATAATATTTTTCCAATATGGCGAGTATCTTTGTCGTAAACGAATGATAATTTATTTCATAATTTGGCATTAGCTATCGTATTTTGTAATATAGTGTCAGTAGCATTTTTTCTGATAAACGATTTAGCCAATGGTTGTAATATTTCGCCATTAAATTGATTGCTGATACCCAACCGCCGCAAACCAATTTTGAAATACTCGGTTTGTAACTCAATACCAATTGCTTTACGTTCAAGTCGTTGTGCAACCGCACAACTGGTGAACGTACCTGCAAACGGGTCAAGCACCACATCGCCTATATTGCTACTGGCTTTAATAATACGTTCTAATAAAGCTTCAGGTTTTTGACTAGGGTGTTGTTCATATTCAGGCATTCGATAACGCACTCGTGGCGTGTACCAAACATTTCCTGGGATTTTTGTTGTGTTGTAAGGTGCTGGTACGGCTTTACGGTAATCAATTAACTTTCTAGTCGCGCCTGTTTTGGCTTCAACGGCTATCTGATCAGAGTTAAAAGTATAGTTCTTGGTATCTTTTACACAGAAAAGAATAGGTTCGTACAGTGAGCCAAAATGTTTTTTTGCCTGTACACCCGAACTGTCATAATGCCAAACAATACGCGATAACACCGTCAACCGTTCGCGTAACCACAAATCTAAATAAGGCATGGCTTGTGTACTACTCATGACATATAAACTGCCGTGTGGTTTAAGTTTTTTTATACACAACGCCAGCCATTGATAACACCATTCTACATAGAGTGTATCCGATGACCATACATCGGCAAAGTCACCGAATTTTTTACCAATGTTGTAAGGTGGATCAGCAAAAATTAAATCAACAGACTCATCTTCAATATCAAGCAAACAGTCGAGACAATTACCGTTATAAACGGTGACAGCATTTTTTGTCTGTTTTGCGAATGTTTGTGTTTTCAAAAATCATATCCTTACTAAAAAATAAGGGCGTGATAAATCACGCCCCTGCGTTTTTTTCTTAACGACTACGTTCAAACTCAGCCATAAAATCAATCAGCGCGGCGATACCTGCGTCTGACATGGCGTTGTAAATACTGGCTCTCATGCCACCGACTGAACGATGACCTTTTAATTCAAATAACCCTTTGGCTTCGGCAGCGGCTAAGAAAGGTTTATCCAAACTTTCATCTGACAAAATAAACGGTACGTTCATGCGTGAACGTGAAGCGATTTCGACAGGGTTTGAATATAAACTTGAAGCATCAATCGCCGCGTAGAGCTTAGCTGCTTTAGCAATATTGCGTTGTTCAATTGCCGCGACACCGCCTTGGGCTTTCAACCATTTCAATACTAAACCGACTAAATACCAGTTATAAGTCGCTGGTGTATTCAGCATGGATTGGTTTTTAACTTGCTCAGCATAATTAAACACCGAAGGCACAGATTTAGGTGCGTGACCGATTAAATCATCTCTGACGATAACCACTGTCACACCCGCAGGGCCCATATTTTTTTGCGTACCCGCATAAATAATGCCGTACTGACTAACATCAATCTGACGTGACAAAATGTTAGAGGACATATCACAGACTAACGGCAAGCCTTTAGCATCAGGAATTGATTGGAACTCAACACCGTGAATGGTTTCGTTAGAGGTGTAATGTAAATACGCCGCCTCGTTATTAATTGCCCATTGTGCCGCATCTGGAATCGTAGTGAATTTAGTGTCTTCTGAACTCGCGCTGACAATCACATCACAATACGCACCCGCATCTTTAACAGCTTTTTCTGACCACGCACCTGTTTTTATATAACAGGCTTTAGTTTTGCCCGCCAAAATATTTTGTGGAATGAACGAAAACTGCGCAGACGCGCCGCCTTGCAAAAATAACACTTTATAGTTATTTGGAATCGCCATTAATTCGCGCAAATCGCTTTCTAATTCTTCGGCGATAATAGAAAAATGTTTGCCACGATGGCTCATTTCCATCACCGACAGTCCGCTGTTACGCCATTCCAATAGCTCTTGTTGCGCTTGTTGTAAAACCGACTCAGGAAATGCAGAAGGACCGGCACTAAAATTATAAACTCTGGACATTGGGGTTCTCTTGGTTAGGGTTGTTTTAAAAAGGTGATTTACAGTACGGTTAAATGTTCACTGCTTTCCGTGTGAATAAGCTCGCCACTGCGTTGTAATACAAAATAGCCGCGTCGAAGGGCTTCTTCTTTGGCATCGTCGTTGATATGAAACGCGGCTATTGCACCGTATTGTTTAAAATGTTGATAAAGTGGAAACAACTGTTTGAAATGGCGCATTTTTCGATCTAGCTTATCTAAATCGTTGGTATGGGCTTTGTATTTCACTTCCACCACGGCAACCACATCACCATTCGTTATGACTAAATCATATTCTTCTTGCAGTTTTCCGCGATGTTTTGCCATATTTTTGGTGACATCATCAAAGCGGATGTCGCCTAGACGATTATCTTTTATGAGACTTTGAAAAAAGAACTCTTCAGCAACATCACCTTGATTTTGCGAGATATTGCCTAGCTTGATACCGATACGCTCCAGTTTTTCATCGGTGCGTTTCATTTGCTCACTCGTTTCTTTTTGAGCAATGGCTAAGCCTGCTACCAGTTCTTTTAATTCATCATTGGTCATGATTAATCCTCGTCACTGCCTGCCACAGCATCATCCACGCCTTCACTGTCATCTTCCTCTTCACCCGCTAAACCTTCAATTCTATCCACGCCGATGACTTTTTCTTTTTTATCGAGGCGGATGATGGTGACTCCTTGGGTATTTCTGCCAACGACAGAAATGCCATCGACGCGGGTGCGGACTAGCGTGCCGCCGTCGGTGATGAGCATGATTTCATCGTTGTCGTTGACTAATACTGCACCGACAACTTCGCCATTACGCTCTGAGGTTTTGATGGCAATCATGCCTTGTCCACCGCGATTATGGCAGGTGAATTCTTCTAGTCTGGTGCGTTTGCCGTAGCCGTTTTCGGTGATGTTGAGTACCATGCCCTCGCTGGCGATAATCAAAGAAATGACTTTTTGCCCTTCTTTTAAACGCATTCCGCGTACACCGATGGAGGTTCTGCTCATGGAGCGAACATCGGTTTCATTGAAACAGACAGCTTTGCCTGTGCTGCTGAATAATAAGACGTTTTGTTGTCCGTCAGTGACTGCCACGCCGACGAGGTTGTCGTCTTCGCGTAAGTCGATGGCGATTTTTCCTGAGCTACGTTGGCGTTCAAATTCGGGTAACGGGGTTTTTTTCACCGTGCCTGAGGCGGTTGCCATGAAGATGAATTTATCTTCGGTGTATTCACGAATTGGCAAAATGGCATTAATTTTTTCACCGTCTTCTAATGGCAATAAATTAACGAATGGTTTACCGCGTGAGCCGCGACTTGCTAGGGGCAGTTGATAAACTTTCAGCCAATAGACTTTGCCGCGTGACGAGAAGCACAAAATGGTGTCGTGAGTGCTGGCGACAATGAGTTTATTGACGTAATCCAGTTCTTTGGTTTTGGTGGCTGATTTACCACGTCCACCACGGCGTTGGGCTTTGTAATCATCTAAGGGTTGCGCTTTCACATAGCCTTCATGCGATAGCGTAACAATGCGATCTTCTTCGGTAATCAAATCTTCCAGCGATAAATCCGAATGATCTTGCATGATTTCAGTACGGCGTGGGTCGCTGTATTGGTCTTTAATGGCAACTAATTCTTCACGAATCACTTCCATCAAACGCACATCGTTACCCAAAATAGCCAAATAGAAATCTATTTGTTCTAGCAATTGTTGGTATTCGCTGATAATTTTGTCTTGCTCTAAGCCTGTTAAACGGTGCAGACGTAAATCTAAAATCGCTTGGGCTTGGGTTTCGGTTAAGCGATACACGCCCTCGACCATGCCAAATTCTAGCGATAACTCGTCAGGTCTGGAGCGGGCAGAATCCGCACGTTCCAGTAATTCAGAGACTAAACCTGCTGCCCACGTTTGCGCTAATAATGCTGCTTTAGCTTCCGCTGGATTGCCTGAGGTTTTAATCAGGTCAATCATAGCGTTGATGTTAGTTAGCGCAATCGCTAAGCCTTCTAAGATGTGAGCGCGTTCGCGGGCTTTGCGTAGTAAGTAAATAGTACGACGGGTGACAATTTCACGTCGGTGGTTGATAAAAGCACTGATAATTTCATGAAGATTCATGCAGTGCGGTCTACCATCCAACAACGCAACCATGTTCAAGCCGAACACGGTTTGGAATTGGGTTTGTTTGTAGAGATTGTTTAGCACGACTTCGGGCGTTTCGCCGCGTTTCAACTCAATCACCATACGCATTCCGTCTTTATCGGATTCATCACGCAAGCCTGAAATACCTTCGAGTTTGCTTTCTTTCACTAGCTCAGCAATTTTTTCCAACAAGCGAGCTTTGTTGACTTGGTAAGGCAGTTCAGTAGTGATAATGGCTTGCCGACCGTTATCGCCAAACTCTTCAAAATGACAACGGGCGCGTAGATAAATTTTGCCGCGTCCTGTGGTGTAGGCGTTATAAATACCCGCCGCACCATTGATAAAACCAGCCGTCGGAAAATCAGGGCCAGGAATATAGGTCATCAATTCAAGAATATCGATGTCTGGCTCATCTATCATAGCCAAACACGCGCCAACCACTTCGCCTAAGTTATGCGGCGGTATATTAGTCGCCATACCAACGGCGATACCCGATGAACCATTGATTAATAACGTGGGTATGCGTGTCGGCAATACGCTAGGCTCAGATTCGGATTCGTCATAGTTAGGGGTGAAATTAACGGTTTCTTTATCTAAATCAGCCAGTAATTCATGGGCGATTTTTGCCATGCGCACTTCGGTGTAACGCATTGCCGCTGGTGAATCTCCATCAACGCTGCCGAAATTCCCTTGTCCGTCTATGAGCATATAACGCATGGAAAACGGTTGTGCCATACGCACCATCGTGTCATAGACAGCGGTGTCACCGTGTGGATGATATTTACCGATACAGTTATGCACTGCACAACCTTGAACTAAAAACTCATGCGAATCATCGGCAATTTGAATATCGTAAGTTTCTTGCAACACGTTATTATCAATGACTTGTTCTACTCGCAATACGCTGTAAGTATTAATGAGTGTTTTGAGTTTATCGACTAGCGGCGAATCGAGGCGGGCGAGTTTTTCTAAAATCCCCCATTCTTCGAGCTGGCGATAGGAAATATCTTTTTCGATTAAATCACTGCTGTAACGAATTTTCGCACCTGTGGGATATTTAATCCCCGCACGGAATTTCTGCCCGTTGCCGTCTTGATACCAGCCGCCACCTAAATGATGCTTGGATAATTCAGTAAAAATGGTTTGGCTAGGAATGAATTCGGGTTGCGTGTGTAACGTTCTGTTACTCCATTTTGCAACTTCAATAGCTCTGGTTTTTTTGTAGGGTATTTTCAAATAATCTTTAATCAGCGCACAAAACCGCGTCGCATTTTCGCCCGTCACTGACAAGTTATAACGTGTCAAACAGCCGTCGCCGTAACTTTTATCACTAAAATCTTCGTTGCTTATATAGCAATGAATACCACTGTCGGCGAGCATGGCTTGCATTTCAGTGAGTAATTGACCCGATGTTGACGTAAAGATAACTTCTCGATTTTCTTTACGAATAAAACCATCACCATCAATAAAACCCGCTAAGAAAGGCGCGTAATAATCACGGTTTTCTAAAATCCACGTCGGTACTTTTTTGTGCGCACAAGTGTCTTCACAGGCTTGATAGGCTTCGTCTAAACCTGTGAATCTAACGCAGTGCTGCGATTGATGATGGGGTTTTTGCGGCGGACGTGATGTCCAATTGGTTTTAATGCCTTTGCTGATGCAATAGTCACTTAAATAGTCTAGCGGTTCGTTGTCTACCATGCTGATAGCCACTCGTTTAGAGCTATTTCTATCAGCAAGATAACCTTCTGCAATCAGCAAGCCGACAATATAAGTCAGCGCGATTTTATCATCGTCATCAGTGGTTAAGGTTTCACCAAAACTACGCGCATTGGTGGCTAACACTAATTTATCTTGTAAATCTTCCGCTTTTTCCCAGCCGATACTTAAATCATCGTTCAATACACGAAACAACTGCCCTTTGGTCACAGTGAATGTATGACCATTTGATAATTTAATATCGATTACCTCTGAGGGCGGATTACAAAATG
The DNA here is from genome assembly GCA_037133675.1 of Methylococcales bacterium. Taxonomy (GTDB): domain Bacteria; phylum Pseudomonadota; class Gammaproteobacteria; order Methylococcales; family Methylomonadaceae; genus UBA4132. Next base: position 16,814 of record JBAXNR010000001.1, on the reverse strand, counting down.
TCTGCGTAATTGCACTGAGCGTGCCATTGGGCAATAAAACATTTTGACCTATTTCTAATGTTTCAATCGTCTGCAAGCCTTGTTCAGTATGGACTAACACACCTTTAATAAAACAATCCCCGACCACCCGAGCCGATTTTTTATAGGGCTTGTTAAAGTCATTACCCAGTTCGCTCATGGCGTATAACACACGTCTATGCACAGGTTTCAGCCCATCACGGACATCGGGTAAGGCACGACCGACAATCACGCTCATGGCGTAATCGAGGTAAGATTGTTTCATCTCGTCTTCGAGATTAACGGGGATGATTTCTTTGGCGAAGTTTGACATAGTTCCCTAATCTGTTAGTTGGCAACCACTGACAGCAGTCAGTGTGCAATCATAAACAACTCAACCCAACAACATTAAAAGACTCGTCTGATTTTTAAAAGCAAGCAAGGCTTAAGTCTGGGGTTAATTACAAGGGTAATTATACCATTGATAGGGCGGTATTGCCTTAGGTGAAAAATTCGTACCTTGCCACCTGTCATTTTTTGCACATTATAAAAACTATTTAAAGCTTTGAGGATTCTGCCATGAGTACCGTCAAAAAATTAGCGGAAAAAATCAGTCTAGGAATAAAGGATTAGTTGCCCGCTTTAAATAAACCTGTGGTAAGAAAACTATCGTTACTGGTAGGCGTGATGATTGAAGGACGGTCAGTGTTTTGTAGGCGGTTTCAAACGCTGCAAAATCAACGGGGATAAAATGATTCACGAGTGACCAGCTTTTGCCTTTGCATACCATCCAGCACAAACAAGTTTACGCGGCTACTTGCTTACAGTATTTGTGAGCTGCATCTGCTCTATTTAAATTATTAAGTATATGAATCAAACTGTTGCCTACTGCACACGCTAAATTTACAGGCACAGCATTACCAATTTGTTTGTATTGCGCTGACATTGACCCCATAAATTGCCAATCATCGGGGAAAGTTTGTATGCGTGCATATTCACGCACAGTTAAAGGACGCGTTTCATCGGGATGACAGCGTTCAGTTTGATTTTGAGCAGGTGCGCAGGTTAGTGTTAAACTCGCTTCATCCCACGACAAACGCCGCGCCATGCCTGTTTTACCGCCGCCTAAAAAATAACTTTTCTTCATGTATTCACGCTGTATCGCTTCGGGCAAATGTCGCCAACATCCGCCTGCTGGTACTAAATCTAATACAGCTTTTTTTTTCGGTGGATACAGTTGCCCAACCGATTCGGGAACATCACAATCATATAATTCCCCTGCTTTTAATCCATCTCGTAAAGTCATCACGCGTTCATGCGGTTTAGGAAAACTAAAGTCTGCTTTATGTGCTAAATCATTACGCACTCCCACCAAAAACAAGCGTTCGCGTTTTTGCGGTACGCGATAGTGCATGGCTTTTAAAACTGATGAACCCACTAAGGTATAGCCTAAGTCAGCAATCACATTTTTAATAGTCGCTAAAGTGCGACCGCCATCGTGACTTAACAATCCGCGTACATTTTCGGCTAAAAAAACCGCTGGCTGAATTTCACCTATCGCTCTAGCAAATTCAAAAAATAAAGTGCCACGCACATCATCAAAACCGCCTTGCTTACCCGCATACGAAAACGATTGGCAAGGAAAACCGCCTGAAACAAAATCAATTTTGTAACGATAAGATGTGAAGTCGATATGCGCAATACTACTCTCAACAACATTCCACTGTGGGCGATTATGGCGTAATGTGGCACACGCGTGTTTATCAATTTCGTTGAGTAATACCGCGTTAAATCCTGCTTTTTCCAACCCCAGTGCTAAACCGCCCGCGCCTGCGAATAATTCAATTGATTTAAGACTCATAATTCAAATTGCTCAAAGCCTTGGTATTTTTTAAAGGCAAGCAAATACAGGCTTTTCGGTAAATTCGGGGATATTTTTTTCAGTTCATCAAAAACGGTGTTCACACTGCTCCTTTGAGAAAGTGAGCTAACCACATCTTCAATCACAGTGGGTAATTTTTCACATAACTGTTTAAATGCGGTTGGCTCACCTGTGACTATTTCGTAAAATCTATCGATAGAAACACGTCGAATACGTTCATGAGAAATTTGCTTTTTATTAATACTAGCCACCCATTTCACATTTTGGCTTTTAGTGGCAATCACTTCAACCAGCATACAGGTTGCATCGGGTTCTTTAAGTAGCTTATCTTGCATTCCTATATAGGTTTTTTGCGCCGAGGATGAATTCATGGTGTTGTGCTTATTTTTCATTTCAACATAGATTTTTTGTGTATCGTTGACCACATCAAACCCCGTATCAGGCACACGCCAGCTCTCACCAATATATTTGAAAATATTTTGGTGGAAATACCCTATATGGTTAGTATTAGATTTATCTAGTTGTCTTAAAATCTCAGATTCAACGACTTTTTCAATACTTTTATCGTACACTTTGGCATCAAATGTTAGCTTGATTGGGTCAATAATATTTTTATTGAATTCGGCTAAATCAATGGTAAAACGATATTTTTCAACCGTTTGTTGGACGTGATTAAATAAATCGGCGTTGCTAATAAATGATAGGTTGTAATTATTCATTAAAATATTACTCTGAGTTTTTGACTAAGTTTTGGTTATCGTCTCTACCTATCTGATAATCATAACATCAATACAACTATCTATCACTGTCGCGTAGAGTGCCAATTCAGAAAGCTGTATTGTCTGTAGAATAGCGAAATGCGGAGCTGTTAAAGGCGAGATGAATAATTTATGCAGGCGGCGCAAGCAATGGCTTTACCACTTTTACACTTTGCTTATGTGAGGTATTTGGAGTCCAAAAACATATTTTGAACTCCAATGATGACTAAATACTCTGTAGTCTTGCTTGTCTCATTATGTGCTTTAAGTCTTTCACTGTTTGCGCTAACCCTGAAAATAAGGCTTGGGCAATAATCGAATGTCCGATATTTAGTTCAACAATTTCGGGTATTGCACATATCGCTTCGACATTATAAAAATTTAGCCCATGCCCTGCGTTGACTTGCAAGCCTGCACTGTAAGCATAATGCGCAGCTAAACGTATACGCTCCAGTTCTTCTGCTTCTTCCACGGGTGTTTTTGCGTTCGCATAACAGCCAGTATGTAGTTCGATAACAGGCGCACCTGCTTTAATGGCTGCATCAATTTGGGCTTCTTCTGGGTCGATAAATAACGACACTTCAATGCCTGCTTCGGCTAATTTATCACAAGCGGATTGTAAGCGAGGTAAGTTACCTGCCACGTCTAAGCCGCCTTCGGTAGTGAGTTCGGCGCGTTTTTCAGGTACTAAACAACAAGCATAAGGTTGGACATTAATAGCGATAGCAAGCATTTCATCAGTCACACCCATTTCAAAATTTAAGCGCGTGTGTATCAACTCTTTTAATAGAAAAATATCACGGTCTTGAATATGGCGGCGATCTTCGCGCAAATGTGCGGTGATACCATCCGCGCCTGCTTGTTCGGCAATTAATGCGGCTTGCAATGGTTCTGGGTATAGCGTGCCTCGCGCTTGTCTTAGCGTAGCAACATGATCGATATTAACACCTAATAAAATCAACTGTTTTTCCATGTTAACCTCAATCGTTAAACCCTAGACTTTGTAAGGCACGCTCATTATCTGACCAACCTTTTTTAACTTTAACCCATAATTCCAGATAAACTTTTTGACCAATCAGTTTTTCTATATCGATGCGAGCATCAACACCGACTTTTTTTAACATTTCGCCATCTTTACCGATAACAATATTTTTTTGGCTCAGCCGTTCTACCCAAATAATGGCGTATATTTTAGTAATACGCGGCTTTTCTTCATAGCGTTCTATTTCAACCGTGATTTCATAGGGCAATTCTGCCCCTAAACGGCGGGTCAGTTTTTCACGAACAATTTCAGCGGCTAAAAAGCGTTCGGGGCGGTCGGTGATTTGATCTTCAGGATAAATCAAGCCAGCTTCTGGCAATAATTGCATAATCAAACTTTCTAGCAAGTCCAGATTCGTGCTTTTTAAGGCTGAAATAGGCACTAGCTGTTTAAACGGAAAGCGATGTTGTGCGGTAGCAAAAAACTCTAGGATTTTTTCTTTATCTTGGACTTTATCGACTTTATTGACTGCAAGAATCACAGGCAAGCCCGCTTGTTCCAGTTTTTTGAAAATAACTTCATCGTATTCATGCCACGATAAACCATCAATCAACCAGACAATTACATCGACACCGAGCAATGTGGTTTCTGCTGTGCGATTTAAATAACGGTTTAATGCACGTTTTTCATTGTTGTGCATTCCAGGGGTATCCATATAAATGGCTTGCCCTGCTTCGGTGGTATTAATTCCTAAAATACGGTGACGCGTAGTTTGTGGCTTGCGTGACGTAATGCTGATTTTTTGTTTCAGCAAGTGATTCATTAGGGTTGATTTACCGACATTGGGACGACCGATTAAGGCGACAAAACCGCAATTCATTGCTTATCCTCATTTAATAATTGGAGCATTTGCTCTGCTGCTGATTGCTCGGCTTTTTTTCTGGAAATACCTGTACCAATAACCGTTTTTGCAATTAATGGTACGGTACACTGAACCTTAAAGGTTTGTTCATGAGCCAGCCCAGACATGGTGATTAACTCATAGTCAGGCAAATCCATTTTTTTGGCTTGCATCAGTTCTTGCAATTGAGTTTTAGGGTCTTTTTGCCAATTATCTAACGATAATGATGCTAGTTTTTCTGCAAATAATTGAGCTATCCATTGCTGACAAGCGGCTATACCTTGATCGATGAATAATGCAGCTATAACAGCTTCTAGCGCGTCTGATAAAATAGAATCACGGCGAAAACCACCACTTTTCAACTCGCCTGAACCTAGCAACAAATAATCTCCTAGCTGATACTGTCTTGCCACTTCTGCTAATGTACTTTGATTCACTAAACTGGCTCGGAGGCGACTTAATACACCTTCTGGGGCAGTGGGAAAGCGTTGATAGAGTTGCTCTGCAATGACAAATCCTAAAATTGAATCACCCAAAAACTCTAACCGTTCATTATTTTTTGCACTGGCACTGCGATGAGTTAAAGCCGTCACAAAAATCTCAGGGGTATTAAAGGTTAATCCTAGTTTTTTGCATAAGACTTCTGGTTTGTTTATCACGAATTACCGACCTATTTTCAAATATCCACAGTATCGTCAAATTCGACTAAAATACTGGCATTCCCTACCACTTTTTTAACTACTTCATACCTAATCTGTATTTTTGTAGTTCCAGTATCTTCTCTGGTAATAGTGACATTGTCTTTAGTGACAGCCTCAACATTATTGATACCCAATATTTTAAATAATCTAACATTAAGTAGTTCAGAGCTTTCATTTTTCGCTTCAGGAGTTTTTTTAATTGACTCTAACGCACCTATCACTTTACTGTGTTCCATGTAAATAGGTGTTATGTTGAGAGCTAGTAAGAACATAGAAATAATGACGATAGCGATACAAGACATTGAAATCAGTGTCATGCCTTGTTGCTTTTTGAGTGATGGTTTCATTTTTTTCTCCAAACAATTAAAAAGAATGTTATTGCAATACTGTTCCGATGCGATTCAGTCCCACACCTTTATCTTGCCAGTCCCAGCTCATCCAGATAAAAAAAGCTTTACCCACTAAATTTTCTTCGGGTATAAAGCCCCAATAGCGACCATCATTGCTATTATCACGATTGTCACCCATAGCAAAATAATGTCCTTCAGGGACAACATAAACACCTTCTGCCGATGATGCGTCATGCCTAATAAGAATATTGTGTTTTACGCCTGTTAAATCTTCCTGCAATTGTTCAGCCCCTGTCATATCCTCACCTTGCCCAACACCGTGGTAAGAACCTAATGATTGGTAGTTAACAGGATGATCATTGACATAAAGTTTTTTATTATCATAAGTGATTTTATCACCAGGTAAGCCAATCACCCGCTTAATATAATCAACTGTGGGGTCTTTAGGATAACGAAATACTACAATATCACCGCGTGTGGGTTTACCCAGTTCGATTATCTTGGTATTAAATACGGGTAGCCGTATGCCGTAAGTAAATTTATTCACCAGAATAAAATCACCGATTAATAGCGTTGGCATCATTGAAGCAGAAGGAATGCGAAACGGCTCAGCTAAAAACGAGCGTAACAGTAACACGATCAACACCACAGGAAAAAAAGACCGCGCATACTCAACAGCCCACGGTTCATTGGCTTCATCAAACTCGCGCTGTTGGGATTTAAGGAACAGCAAATAACCGCCCCAAACTATCCCCGTCACAATAGTTGCTACCAACAAAAAAAAGGAAAAATCAAAATCCATAACTGTCCTAATAGTAATAATTATTAGAGATGCTTATTTAATGACTGCAAGTACTTTAAAGGACTTGCAGCCATGTTCAAATCTAAAAAACTCTATTCTTTATTCAATTGCAATACCGCTAAAAATGCCTCTTGAGGAATCTCAATATTGCCCACTTGTTTCATGCGTTTTTTACCGTCTTTTTGTTTCTGTAATAATTTTTTCTTGCGGCTAATATCACCGCCATAACATTTTGCCGTCACATCTTTACGCATGGCTTTAACGGTAGAACGGGCGATAATTTTAGAACCAATCGCCGCTTGAATTGCCACTTCATACATCTGCTTTGGAATCAAATCTTTCATTTTTTCGACTAATGCTCGACCGCGTGTCAGGCTTAAATCTTTATGCACAATAATGGATAAGGCATCGATTTTTTCTGCATTAATTAACACATCCAACTTCACCAAATCGGCTTCTTGAAAACGTAAAAACTCATAATCAAACGAGGCAAAACCACGACTGACCGATTTTAAACGATCAAAGAAATCCAGCACCACTTCACTGAGCGGCATTTCATAATGTAACGATACTTGACCTGCGACATACTGCATATCTTTTTGTACGCCACGCTTTTCGATACACAAAGTAATTACATTACCCAAATACGCTTGTGGCACTAAAATATTGGCACGAATAATTGGCTCACGAATTTCTTTCATCGTGCCGTTTTCGGGTAATTTAGCAGGATTATCAACCATGAGAATCTCATTCGTTTGGGTGATGACTTCATAGATAACCGTCGGCGCAGTGGTGATTAAGTCCACATTATATTCACGCTCTAACCGCTCCTGCACGATTTCCATGTGCAGCATTCCCAAAAAACCGCAACGAAAACCAAAGCCTAATGCCTGAGAGGTTTCAGGTTCAAATTGTAACGCTGCATCGTTTAAATTTAATTTATTCAGAGCTTCACGCAAATTTTCATAATCATCGGAACTAACAGGATACAAACCTGCAAACACGCGTGGTTGTACGCGTTGAAAACCTATTAGAGGTTCAGCTGCTGGTTTATCCGTCCAAGTTATGGTATCGCCGACAGGTGCGCCGAAAATATCCTTAATCCCCGCAACCACATAGCCCACTTCGCCCGTGTTTAAAATATCCCGTTCCAAACGCTTAGGCGTAAACACGCCGACGGTTTCAGCCAAAAATGACTTACCCGTAGACATGATAGTAATTTTTTGTTTGCGCTTAATGCTACCATGAACAATGCGCACCAACGATACTACGCCCAAATAACTGTCAAACCATGAATCAATAATTAGAGCTTGCAACGGACCATCAATATTACCCTGTGGCGGTGGTATTTTCAGTACCAATTGCTCTAAGACATCATGAACGCCTAAGCCTGTTTTCGCGCTAATCATCAAGGCTTCATCGGCAGGAATACCAATCACTTCCTCAATTTCAGCCAGTACACGTTCAGGTTCAGCCGACGGCAAATCAATTTTATTCAACACAGGCACAACTTCCAGCCCTTGTTCAATCGCCGTATAACAATTCGCTACACTTTGCGCTTCCACACCTTGCGCGGCATCCACCACTAACAACGCGCCTTCGCAAGCGGCTAATGAACGCGAGACTTCGTAGGAAAAATCGACATGACCAGGGGTATCAATAAAATTAAGCTGATAGGTTTCGCCGTCTTTGGCTTTAAAATCCAGCGTCACACTTTGTGCTTTAATGGTGATGCCACGCTCACGTTCAATATCCATCGAATCAAGCACTTGTGCAGACATTTCGCGGTTAGTGAGTCCTCCGCAAAGTTGAATAAAACGATCAGCAAGCGTTGATTTGCCATGATCGATATGCGCGATAATGGAGAAGTTACGAATATGTTTTAAATCCACGGTGTTTTTAAGGGGTAGTGAGGTTCTAAGAGGTTACGCCTAGCGCGTTGGCCTAAGCATAAGTTTGAAAAGGATTGTATTATAACAGACACACGACACTTAAAGCTTAGATTGTTTATTTCAATCATAAAGCGACATCGCACAGTGTCGCAATAAGCGAATATCACCCTGAAAGGGTATAATAAAAAAAACATCCTAGCGTCAGAATTCGGATAAAGCCAATGCAAGCACAAATAATAAAAACCTCAGAAAGTGATGAATATTACTTTGAAGAAGGCTGTTTTATTTTAGAATTATCAAACACCGCGCAAGACCCACAGCTATCGATCGCCAGAGCGCGGCTTAAAACAGGCATGAGTACCCGTTTACATCGCTTAAACCATCTGGTTGAACGCTATGTTATTTTGTCAGGGCAAGGCAGTGTGGAAGTTGGTGATTTACCCACACAAACCGTCAACGTGGGCAATGTTGTCATCATTCCGCCGCACTGCGCACAAAAAATCACCAATACAGGCGAAGACGATTTAGTTTTTCTCGCGCTCTGCACGCCGCGTTTTGAAAAACAGTTTTATGAAGATATAGACGATTAGTCGTATCGATTGGGTTGCCGCTTTTTAGCACCTAATCTAAAACTAATCAACCACCTTAAGCTACTGGAGAAGAACATGAAAAACATACTTATCGCTTCAATGATGATTTTATTAACAGGTTGTTCAACAATCGCCCCGTCACAAACCTATCGCCCCGCCAATTACGCAGGTACTGCTTGGGACATAGCGGGTGAAATAGATGATTCGACCGATATGGTTGTCATTAAAATAAACAATGAAATCGTCATTACCCACTATCTTTCCACATGGACAGGTGACGGAGAATTCAGTAGTGTTTATAAAGGAAAAACAGTCACCGCATCGTGCATGACTGACGGCACCGATACAACCCATTGCTTCGTTTTCATCAATGGCGAAAAAGCGGCAACCTTGACGTTTGACTAGGTAATCCTTATCACATCGTTCTCTCGCAAGGTGGGAACGGTGTAACATTTTTGCTTCTGCATGTGCCTATTGAATGATGGTCAGATTTAGAAGTGACATTAATGAACCCAGCACTGAAACGAGTTATAGGAATAAACATATTATGAAAGCTATGAAACTCTCCGAACTGTCCTCTTATCTTGAACAACATGGCTTTCCTAATACCATTGACGGTAATCAGGACTTAAATATTGTGGGCGTTAATACCTTACAAGAAGCAATAGAAGGGGAAATTAGTTTTCTTGCCAATATAAAATACCGAGAACAACTGTTTGATACCCAAGCCTCCGCTGTTATTGTCAGTCCTGATGACAGTAAACCTGACAGCTTAACTGTTATTCGTTGTGCTGATCCTTATGGCGCGTTAGCTGCAACCGTCATTGGTATTCATGGTGTGCGTCAACATCCGCAATGGGGCATAGATGAAAGAACGCAAATTGCCGACTCTGCAAAAATTGGCGCGAATGCCAATATTGCGCCGTTTGTCACCATTGATGATAACGTTGTCATTGGCGATAACGTCACGCTATATTCGGGTTGTTATATTGGTTATGGTGCGGTATTGGGTGATAACGTCACACTGTATCCCAATGTCGTGGTTTATGATGGCTGTAAAATCGGTAGTCGGGTGAGTTTACACGCAGGTACGATCATCGGTCAGGATGGCTTAGGTTATGCCTCTGTCAATGGTCGCTGGATGAAAATCCCACAAGCGGGTTGGGCAGTGGTTGAAGATGATGTCGATATGGGCGCGAACTGTGCGATTGATAGAGCAACCTTAGGTCAAACGCGCATAGGTGAAGGCACTAAATTCAGTGATGCCGTTGTCATTGGACATGGCACAAAAGTCGGCAAGCACAATATGTATGTTGCCCAAGTCGGTTTAGCAGGCTCAGTCAATGTTGGCGATCATGTCACAATGGCAGGACAAGTCGGGGTTGCAGGGCATTTAAATATTGGCGATAACGTCACCATCGGCGCAAAATCAGGTATTTGGAGTGATTTGGAAGCCAATGAGCGTTATTTTGGTGTTCCTGCGTTTAAATGGAAACAATTTTGGCGACAAGTCGCAGCCATGAAAGAAATGCCAGACGCATTGCGCAAATTACGCAAACTGGAAAAAGAAATTGAAACTTTAAAAGCACAGTTAAAAAACGATGAGTGATTCTAATACCTTAGCGGTTATCGCAGGTGCGGGAAAATTCCCCGTCATGGTGATTGAAGGCGCGAAACAACACGGCTTGCGCGTGGTCGTGTTAGGCTTAAAAGAAATTGCCGATGCCAGTTTAGCCGACATTGCCGACGAATTTTATTGGGTCGCACCCTTACGCTTGAATGAATGGCTGAAACGCTTACACCAAGTCGGTGCAAAACAGGCGGTAATGGCAGGTTATGTACAGAAAAAATCTATGTTTCGCCGTTTTGGCATTTTAAGTTTTTTACCTGACAGACTTTTTTTAAAGCTCTGGTTTAAAGATATTGCCGATAAACGCAATGATACCGTACTCACCGCCGTTGCCAATTTACTGTCACAGCACGGCGTTGAACTGCAAGATGTCACCCGCTACTGCCCATCAGTACTCGCCCCTAAAGGCGTTTTAGGTGCTGAAACCCTCAATGCGAATTTACAGCGTGATATTCAATTTGCATGGGGTATTGCCAAAGAAATGGGCAGATTAGACATAGGTCAATCCATCGCAGTGAAAAATGCCGAAATTATTGCCGTTGAAGCCATTGAAGGCACGGATATGATGATTGAACGCGCAGGACAACTCTGTAAAAACGGCGGCTGGACATTGCTTAAAGTCGCTAAACCCAATCAGGATATGCGTTTTGATGTGCCGACCATAGGCATCAACACCATTGAAAATTTACATAAGCACGGCGCAGGCGCGTTAATCGTTGAAGCCGATAAAACCGTCATTGTTGATATGCAGGACGTAATTGCCTTGGCTAATCAATATCGGATAGTCTTTGCCGCTATTGACCATGCATCATTCATAAGCGACTAGATTTCTAATTAATGGCGAAAAAGCCGCAACTTTGACGTTTGACAAGATAAGCCTTAGTTCATCGTACTCATGAAATGTGGGAACGATAAAATGAAAAAATTTTTAAGAGAATAGTATGAAAATTGATGTAAAAGTCAAAAACTTGGGAAAGATTAAAGAAGCTGAATTTAAAATTCGTCCAATGACAGTAATTACTGGTTCTAATGGTACGGGTAAAAGCTTTTTTACTAAATCGCTATATTCTATTTTAAATGTTGTTAATAAAAATGTTTATTATGAAGCGATTAGTGAGACGCTTCGCCAGCTTCAGTTACAACTATTTAGTTATACCAGTATGATTAATATGTCGGATGAAAATGGTAAATTTTTAAATACAATAAAGTTAGATATAGCAGAATTACAGACTGATTTTGATGATGCTAGAAAATGGAAAATTAATGATTATTTAAATTTTTCAGATTCAAAATTGGCTAATGCAAAAAAAATTCAAAATAACTATTATTTATACCGTGATAAGTTAAAGGATGATGCTGAAAAAATAAAAATAGGCTCAATTAAAGTAATTTCAAACACTATTGAAAAATTAGTTTCACAGCTTACAGGAGAATCTGGTTATTATACTAGACTTGTTATTAATCATATTGAAAATGAATTAAAAGATAACTTTCAAATTTCATCGCTGAATGAATTAATTAGTTTTAACGAAAAAAAAATGGAAATATCTGTTGATCATTTATTTAATATAAGTTTTTCTGAAAAAATTAATTCGTTAAGTTTGGGAGCTGATTTTATTGATGAAATTGCCAGCTTATCAAGTGTAGTTTTTTTTGAATCACCCGCTTATTGGAAGGTCAAAGATGCTTTGAACATGGCTAAAGAAAAAACATCTGCGCTATTATCATCTACTCAAAATATTAGTGATTTTTTAACAGGTGTCCCAAAATATTTTTATGACTTAGATAACAGGCTAAAAATTAATACTAAAACAATAGGCGATTTTGAAACAGTAGCTAACTCATTGGAAAAAGTATTAGGCGGTGAATTTTTTTTTAAAGGTGATAACTTAAGTTTTAAAGATAAAGAAACAGGGAGAGAAATATCAAAACATCTGGTTTCTTTTGGTATGACTAATTTAGGCATGATTCATGCCTTATTAAAGCATAATATTATTACCGCTGGTTCGTTTGTATTTATTGATGAACCTGAAACCAATTTACACCCTGACTGGCAATTGATTTTAATGAATGCGTTGTTATCATTAGCCGAAAAGGGCGTTAATATTGTGATTACGACTCATAGTACCGACATATTAAAGTCTTTAGAAGTTGGAATAAAAAAACGAAAAATCGACAATGTCAATGAATTTTTATCCGTTCATTTTGTTGATTTAGACGGCTATCTTCTTAAATTTGATAGTGATGCTGCTGATGTACAATTGACGGAGGCAATAAGTCTATTAAATTCAACTTATTCTGATCTTTATTTTAGTGGGTTGTAAAATTATATGGTCAATAAGGCGGATTATTTACAGCCAATTAAACACGCATCTTGTGAATTAGGATTACAAGAAAGTTCAGATTTCTACGCTTTTAAACTTGATGATAATGATGGCATTGCTAAAGTTATTGGCTTTCATGCGGGAATGGTTAATAAGGTTGATTATTTCTTGGCAGAAGATATTAATGTTCAATTAATAGAACTCAGTGATTTAGAAGAATCTGCAAGAAGCTGTCAACAATACATTACCGATAATCTTTTAAATCAAGAAAACGCACAACTTACTGAGTATGCAAAGAAAAAAATTAGAAAAGAAGCATGGAAACCTTTAGCAGATGAGTTTATTAAAAAATGGTCTGGTTCTATTGCGGTAATTGAGCGTTTATATCGAAAGACAAATGAATTAATCGATACTGACCCGAAATATACTTTGCTTATTGTTTGTAAAAATAGAACGGATGTACATATACTTGAAGAGCTTGGAAAACAATTACCAAATCAATTATCAGGCATGATGGGAAATGTAAAAGTTTGCAATACAGAAAAGCTAGAGCAGTTTTTACTTTATCTTCATCCATCCGCATGAAAATAATAAATAAAATCCTACCTATTTTCCCATCACTATGACCACAATTCTTTTCAGCGCGGGCGAATCGTCTGGCGATCAACACGCGGCTAATTTATTTTTAGAAATTAAAAAATACCAGCCTGATATTATCGGTATTGGTATGGGCGGGGCGAAAATGGCGCAGGCGGGAATAGATATTCGTTATGATTCTGGCGCGATTGGTGTTATTGGTGTGGTGGAGGTATTAAAACATTATGGAGAAATTCGGCGGGCGTTGAATTTAATGAAAGCGGTTATTAAAACTGAACGTCCTGATTTATTGGTGTGTGTGGATTATAAGGAGTTTAATTTTAAACTGGCAAAGTTTGCCAAACAGCAGGGAATTAAGGTGTTGTTTTATGTCGGTCCGCAGGTGTGGGCGTGGCGTGCAGGACGGGTGAAGGCTTATGGAAAAGTGATTGATATGATGGCGGTGATTTTTCCGTTTGAAGTGCCTTATTATGAGGCGGAAAACGTGCCTGTCCGTTATGTCGGGCATCCATCGGTGGATAAGGTGCATTCGCAACACAGTAAAGCGGACGATATGGCGCGGTTTGCTCTGGATGAAAATAAGCGGGTGGTGGGTTTGTTGGCGGGCAGTCGGGCAAATGAGATTAAACGCTTGTTGCCTGTGATGCTTGCCGCTGCTTCGTTATTGCATAAGCGTTTTCCTGATTGTCAGTTTATTTTGCCGCAGGCAGATTCGATTGCTGATGAATTATTGGCTGAGTATTTGTCCGACGCGCCTGTTCAGGTGACGGTGATTAAACAGCAACCCTACGATGTGATTCAGTGTTGTGATGCGGTGATGACCAGTTCGGGTACGGCAACACTAGAAATTGCTTTGCTGACAGTGCCGATGGTGATTTGTTATAAATTGTCGCCGTTGACGTATTGGTTAGGGCGGTTGTTGGTGAAAACCCCGTTTATTGGTTTGCCGAATATTGTTGCGGGGCGGTCGATTGTGCAGGAGTTTATTCAACATGAAGCAACGGCTGAGAGCTTGGCGACTGAGATGGCGCGGATTTTAACGGATGAAAATTATCGGGACACAATGCTGGATAATTTGCGTGATGTTAAACGGCGGCTAGGACAGGGCGGTGGGTCAAAAAATATGGCGGTGTTAGCGCTGGAAATGCTAGCGGATTAGCCAATCAGTTGCTTTCACAACTGATTGACTTTAAAAGTATTTAGGCTGGAAACCAGTATAAATTGTCTAATGCTGAAAGGTGTGCTGGTGGTTTAGAGCTAAACTTTGCGGCAGTTTTTGGCGTGAGTTTGTTTTCAGCTTTAGGCGCGGGTTTTACCGCTACAATGCTGGGTTTAAGTGCGGGCTTTACCGCTACTTTGGTGTCTACTTTAGGCGCGGGCTTTACGGCTACTTTGGTGTCTACTTTAGGCGCGGGCTTTACGGCTACTTTGGTGTCTACTTTAGGTGAGGGCTTTACCGCTACTTTGGTGTCTACTTTAGGCGCGGGTTTTACCGCTACTTTGGTGTCTACTTTAGGCGTGGCTTTTACCGCTACTTTGGTGTCTACTTTAGGCATAGGCTTTGCCGCTACTTTACTGTCAGGTTTAAGCGCGGGCTTTATCACTACCTTAATATCAGTTTTAGGTGCGGCTTTTATAGCTACTTTGACCTCAGTTTTAGCAACAGGCTTTGGTAAAACCTTGCTCAAAGGCTCAGGCGGAGGTGTTGATAGTTCTTGCGGTAAAGGATCGGTGTTAATCGTGGAGGGTAGCACTGGTAGAGCATCGGGGGCGACCTCTGTACCACCATCTAGCGGTGGTAATCTTTCATACAATGCGACAGGTTCACCATCCAGTCTATCCAATGCATCATTTAAGACTTTTTGGTCAAATTCAGGTAATTCTTGACCGTTGGCTTTACGAATTAAATTGAGGGCAACGTTGTAGCGTTTCTCTTTACCCATATTTTCGCCTTCCAAATCAGGATGCGCTTCAAGGTATAGTACATTGTTTAACCAGCCCACTTTAATGGGTTGTTTAACGATGTAAACAGGCGTACCTACGGCAACTAAATCGAATAGAGCTTCAATATCCTCAGGATACATACGCACACAACCGTGGGTTATTTGCATACCGATACCATAGATTTTATCAATGTCGGTACCATGGATACGATATTCACCAGGGAGTGCTAAATATAAAGCGCGTGAACCTAGCGGATTATGCGGACCTGCGGGTACAACTGCGGGTAATGGATCACCCTCTGCTGCGTGTTCACGTCTAATAGAGGCAGGTGGATTCCAAACGGGATTTTTAATTTTGTGGGTAATTCGAGTTTGCCCCAGTGGAGTTTGCCAGTCTTGTCTGCCGATACCGTGCGCAAAAGACATCACTTTGCCGCTGTTAGGCGGGTAGTAGTACATACGAAATTCGGAGATGTTAAGCGTTACGCCATTATGCGGGGTATCGGGCAAAATGCGTCTATTAGGTAAACGAACCATCTGACCGAGTTTAATTAACCAGCGATCAAGTTTTGGATTAAGCCTGACTATTTCTTCCTGTCCTAAATTGTAGCGTCGTGCAACATCTAATAAGGTTTCATTTTGTTCGACTGGAACTAAATAAGTGTCCTCATTAAAAAGGCTGATGACGGTATCACCTCTCATAGTCGGCAAATTGTAGGGGGTCGCATAGGCATCAGCAATAGATGTCAATAACAGCGAACAAGCAAGTAAAGTACGGATTTTCATTACGATTAGGTTTCTCTTAGAACGATGTATCAATAGTAGCATTAGATTTACTATTAAGTAAGTGAGCATAAGTCTTTTAACAAAATCAAATACTCACAACTTCATATACCCAACGCACTGCAAACACTTTGTCATGTTAAAAAATGTTAAAAAACTTTTGATCGACTACTTATTTATGAGAAATTTTTGGTAGTGGGTTAAACCTGTTATAGCAATATTAATGACTGCCAGTCCTTTAAAGGGCTGGCAGTCATACCCAAGAGTAAAAACAACAGATTTAATCCACTACCCATTGCCCCAAAAATTTTCATAGTTTCCCACCGATACCGTACACACGCGCATTAATAACTCAATCACCTGTTTTTTATAATCAGCAAAGCGATAAGTTCGTGGCAAGTTGGCTCTTCCTGATTTCGTGGGGTAGCCATTATATTGTAGTATATTAGAAGTTACGAATAGATAAATAAATATCATAAAATCAATGACTAAACGAAATATACCCTATATTCACACACTACACACGCACTTACCCCGCGAAATCGGGAAGAGCCATTAATCTTCCGCCCAAGTATCAAATATTTCATTCACATTCATTTCCAGTTCTGGGAATAAATGCGGTACGGCTACACGGCTTTCTCATAAAAATGTCATTGACATCTGGCATAATATAGCAACTTTA